>CALMYM010000441.1 GCA_937873675.1 uncultured Alphaproteobacteria bacterium
GGCCGAGCGGCTGGAGGCGGCCGCGGAACGGCGTTTCGAGACGGATCGATCGGCGGCGACGCTCGAGGAGGAGATCGTCCGCCTCGGCGAGGACCGTTCGCGCATCGTCCAGGACCTCGATCAGGAGAAGGCGCGCTCGACCCGGCTCGAGGACACCAATCGCGAGGTGTCGCGCCGTCTGGTGGCGGCGATGGAGTCGATCCGCGCCGTTCTCGATGCGCACGGCGGGTGAGGGCGGCGGACGATGGCTCAGGTGAGCGTCACCATCAACGGCAAGATCTACCGCATGGCCTGCGAAGACGGTCAGGAGGCGCATCTGCAGGGGCTGGCCCAGCGGATCGACGACTCCATCCATTCGCTGCGCGGTTCGTTCGGCGAGATCGGCGATCAGCGGCTCACCGTCATGGCGGCGGTGATGGCGATGGACGAACTCGCCGAGACGCAGCGCAAGCTGAAGAGCCTCGAGGCGGAGAACCGCTCCTTGCGCGAGACGCGGGCGGCGGTGATCGAGCGGCGCGATCAGGTCGAGGCCGAGATCGCCCGGCGCATCGACGAGACGGTGGCGCGGATCGAGAGCCTCGCCCAGGCGATCGAACCGCGGCGCTGAGACCCCCGACGAAATCCTTCGCACGACCCGTGGCGGGCCGCCGCGGCTCACCCTATATTCGGCGCCGACGAGGCTGCGCGGTGCGACAGGAGACTGTATCCCCGGGGCCTTATCGATCCGAACGGGAGCTGTACCTGGATCGGCCCGTGGGCCTTTCCACACGGCGCCCACCTACGTTGTAGGTTTCCCGGGATCGATTTCTCCATCGATCGAGGTGGCTTCGTCACTCCCCTTTCCCTCTCGACCCGGTTTCGCCGTTGACCGAGACGCCCGCCGACGGCGCCGCCGAACCCCTCGCCGCTCTCAAGGCCGATCTGCGCCGCGCCGCACTGGCGCGCCGTGACCGGCTCGCGGCCGAGGTGCGGGCCGCGGCGGCGGAGCGGATCGCCGATCTCGTCGCCGGGCTCGATCTCGCGCCGCCAGCCATCGTCGCCGGCTTCTGGCCGATCCGCAGCGAGATCGATCCGCGTCCGGCGATGGCGCGGCTCGTCGCGCGCGGTCATCCGCTGGTGTTGCCGGCGCTCCTCGGCGACGGCGTCACCATGGTGTTCCGCCGTTGGGCGCCGGGCGAGCCGCTGGTGGCGGCGGCCTTCGGTCTGTCGGAACCGCCGGCGACGGCGGTCGAGACCGAGCCGCAGGTGCTCCTGATGCCGCTCGCCGCCTTCGACGATCGCGGCGGCCGCATCGGCTACGGCGGCGGCTACTACGACCGGGCGCTGGAACGGCTGGAGCGATCGCATCCGGTCCGGCGCATCGGCATCGCCTTTTCGACCCAGCGGGTCGACCGGGTTCCCGAGGAGGCGCACGATCGCCGCCTCGATCTGATCCTCACCGAAGAGGGGCCGATCGTGCCCCGCGGAGACCACGCATGAGACTGCTCTTCCTCGGCGACGTCGTCGGTCGCGCCGGCCGCAAGGTGGTGGTCGACCGCCTGCCGGGCCTCGTCGAGACGCACCGCTTCGACTTCGTCGTGGTCAACGGCGAGAACGCCGCCGGCGGCTTCGGCATCACCGAGGAGATCGCCCAGGACCTGATCGACGCCGGCGCCGACGTCATCACGCTCGGCAACCACGCCTGGGACCAGCGCGAGGCGCTGGTGTTCATCGAACGCCAGCCGAAGCTGCTGCGCCCGGTCAACTATCCGCACGGCACGCCCGGGCGCGGCGCCAATCTCTATGTGGCGCGCAACGGGGCGCGGGTGCTGGTGATGAACGTCATGGGGCGGATCTTCATGGATCCGCTCGACGATCCTTTCGCCGCGGTCGAGCGCGAACTCGACGCCTGCCCGCTCGGTGAGCAGGCCGACGCGGTGGTCATCGACGTGCACGCCGAGGCGTCGAGCGAGAAACAGGCGATGGCGCATTTCGTCGACGGACGGGCGAGCCTCGTCGTCGGTACCCACACCCACGTGCCGACCGCCGATCACCAGATCCTCGCCGGCGGCACCGCCTTCCAGACCGACGCCGGCATGTGCGGCGACTACGACAGCGTCATCGGCCTGGGGAAGGACGAGCCGATCAACCGCTTCACCTCGAAGATCGGCCGCGCCCGCTTCGAGCCGGCCGGCGGGGAGGCGACGTTGTGCGGCGTCGGTGTCGAGATCGACGACAACTCCGGTCTCGCCCGCTCGGTCCAGCCGGTGCGGCTCGGCGGCCGGCTGGCGCAGATCGAACCGCGGTTCTGAGGCGGGCGGCGGGTCGTCCGTTCGTCGGGCCGGTGCGTGATGGTTCGAGACGCGCCTGCGGCGCTTCTCACCATGAAGCGTCTGCGAATTCGGGGATGATCACGAACGCTTCATGGTGAGGAGTGCTCGGACCGAGCGCGTCTTGTAACTTGAACCGCCCGCGATCGGTTAAGCTGCCCGATGCGGT
>CALMYM010000442.1 GCA_937873675.1 uncultured Alphaproteobacteria bacterium
GAGACCGACGCCCATGGCAAAGCGCTTGACCGCCGAGACAGTCGCTCGAACCATCTCGCACGAACGTCGATCCGCACCTCTTCGGAACGACGCGAAGGTCCCTCGAGGGGGGAGAGGACGACGGAAGTTGCGCCGGGCGTATCCCGTGCGGCGCGCCGAATGTGATCGCCCTGTCTCCGACCTCCCTCTCTCTTGACTTCTCGCGCGCGCCCGCGCTCATTCGCCCTCCCGGGCGCGTACGCCGCGACCGGTCGCGCGACGGGCGCGAAAGTAATGAGAACGAGCACCGCCCCGCGCCCGGCGCGACGGCGAACAGACGACCGAGGCGACCCGCATGACCACCGCGTTCACCTTCCCCGGACAGGGTTCCCAGGCCGTCGGCATGGGCAAGGCCCTCGCCGACGCCTATCCGACCGCCGCTCGCGTCTTCGCCGAGGTCGACGAGGCGCTCGGGCAGAACCTGTCGAAGCTGATGTGGGAAGGCCCCGAGGCCGAACTGACGCTCACCGAGAACGCCCAGCCGGCGCTGATGGCCGTCTCGCTCGCCGCCATGCGCGTGCTCGAGGAGAAGGGCGTGTGGGTGAAGCGCGAAGCGGCGATGGTCGCCGGTCATTCGCTCGGTGAATATTCGGCGCTCGCCGCGGCGGGCGCCTTCTCGATCGCCGATGCGGCGCGCCTGCTCAAGATCCGCGGCCGCGCCATGCAGGCCGCCGTGCCGGTCGGCGAAGGCGCCATGGCCGCGCTCCTCGGTCTCGATTTCGCCGTCGCGGCGGAAGTCGCGGCCGAAGCGGCGCAGGGCGAGGTCTGTCAGGCCGCCAACGACAACGCCGACGGCCAGGTGGTCGTCTCCGGCGCCAAGGCCGCGGTCGAGCGCGCCGTCGAGATCGCCAAGGGTCGCGGCGCCAAGCGGGCGATGCTGCTCAACGTCTCCGCCCCCTTCCATTGCGCCCTGATGCAGCCGGCCGCCGACGCCATGGCGGAGGCGCTGGCGCAGGTCGACATGAAGGCGCCGGCCGTGCCGCTGGTCGCCAACGTGCTCGCGAGCGCGATCGACGATCCGGCCGAGATCCGCCGGCGCCTCGTCGAGCAGGTCACCGGCACGGTCCGCTGGCGCGAGAGCGTCCAGTGGCTGGCCGGGCAGGGGGTCACGCGCCTCTACGAGATCGGCTCCGGCAAGGTGCTGACCGGCCTCGTCAAGCGCATCGTCGACGGTGTCGAAGGCGTCGCCGTCAACTCCCCCGACGACATCGAGAAGATGGTCGCCGCGCTCGTCTGAAGAAGGCCGCGGGTCCACCGCCGCTTCCCTCACGATCCCGTTTCGAGACCCAGGAGGTCCCTCATGTTCGATCTGACCGGCAAGGTCGCTCTCGTCACCGGCGCCACCGGCGGCATCGGCGCGGCGATTGCCCGCGCCCTCCACGCCCGCGGCGCCACCGTCGCCCTCTCGGGCACCCGCGAGGCGGTTCTCAACGAGCTGAAGGCCGAACTCGGCGACCGCGCCGAGGTCTTCGTCGCCAATCTCGGCGACCGCGCCTCCGTCGACGCCCTGGTGCCGGCGGTCGAGGCCAAGTTCGGCAGGCTCGACATCCTGGTCAACAACGCCGGCATCACCAAGGACAACCTCTCCATGCGCATGAAGGACGAGGAGTGGGATCAGGTGGTCGAGGTCAACCTCACCTCCGGCTTCCGCCTGATCCGCTCGGCGCTGAAGGGCATGATGAAGCGCCGCACCGGCCGCATCGTCGGCATCACCTCGGTGGTCGGCGTCACCGGTAACGCCGGTCAGGCCAACTATGCCGCCACCAAGGCCGGCATGATCGGCATGACCAAGTCGCTCGCCCAGGAAGTGGCGAGCCGCAGCATCACCGTGAATTGCGTCGCACCCGGGTTCATCGAGACGCCGATGACCGACGTGCTCAACGACAAGCAGAAGGAAGCAATCCTCGGCGCGGTGCCGGCCGGCCGCCTCGGCACGCCGGCCGAGATCGCCGCCGCGGTGGTCTTCCTCGCCGCCGACGAAAGCGCCTACGTGACCGGTCAGACGATTCACGTCAACGGCGGTATGGCCATGATCTGATTGGGGAATTTGGCAGTCTTGCAGATTGCCGAGCCGGGCCTCCCCCCATCCCGTCGGTCACTGGTCAAGGCCGGGAAAGTGTGCTAGCACGACCCGGTCCGGCCCGAAGAGGGCGGGGGAGATCGTTCGGCTCGAGGAGCGGGGCGACACCTTCTCCCGAGTTCGCCGGGGGGCGAAGAACGGACGTGGGAAGTTTTCCCGTGGTGGCTCATCCCGAGGGACGCCGCGCGGGGTCGAAGGATCGCTCCGGCGCACGTCGGGTCGGTCCTCTCCGGGGTGCCTCACCGCACTCGGGGTCGAGCGCGAAGTCGCGAGGCACCATCCGGAGGTTCACATCGGGGCGCCGGCGAGATGCCGGTGGTTCGGGGTCGGTTTATCCTGTTCTGGGAAGATAAGCACATGAGCGACATCGCTGAACGCGTGAAGAAGATCGTTGTCGAGCACCTCGGCGTCGACGCCGAGAAGGTGACCGAGAACGCGAGCTTCATCGACGACCTCGGCTCCGACTCGCTGGACGTGGTCGAGCTGGTCATGGCGTTCGAGGAAGAATTCGGCGTCGAGATTCCGGACGATGCCGCCGAGACCATCCTGACCGTCGGCGACGCGGTCAAGTTCCTCGAGAAGAACGTGGCCGCCTGAGTTCGGCTGTCCGCTGCGTCGGCTTCGGGCCGAGCGCAGCGGGTGGGAACCGGTCCATGAAGATGTCGCGCCGGCCCTCGTGGCCGGCGTGTACGCGTCGGGCGACGAAAGGTCGCTCGTCGCCGGAATGTCGGAACGGCGGCGCCGTGCCGCGCCGGAGTGATCGGGAGAGTTCCCGGATCTCCGTCGTGTCGCGGCGCTCGAACCGTTTCGGTGAAGTCACGAATGGTCATTGACGAGGTGAGGTCGCGATGCGTCGGGTGGTCGTCACGGGTCTGGGCATGGTCACGCCGCTCGGCTGCGGCGTGGAGGAGACGTGGTCGAACGTTCTGGCCGGCAAGAGCGGCGCCGTCCGCATCTCCGACTTCGAGGTCGAGGATCTCGCCTGTAAGATCGCCGCGCGCATCCCGCGGGGTGACGGCACCGCCGGCACCTACGATCCGGACCAGTGGATGGACCCGAAGGAACAGCGCAAGGTCGACGAGTTCATCACCTTCGCCATGGCCGCCGCCAAGCAGGCGCTCGACGATGCGAACTGGCATCCCGAGAGCGAGGACGACCAGTTCTCGACCGGCGTGCTCATCGGTTCCGGCATCGGCGGCATCGGCGGCATCTACGACGCCTCGATCACCCTCAAGGAGCGCGGCCCGCGTCGCGTCTCGCCGTTCTTCATCCCCGGCCGTCTGATCAACCTCGCCGGTGGCTACGTCTCCATCCAGCACGGCCTCAAGGGCCCGAACCACGCGGTGGTCACGGCCTGCTCGACCGGCACCCACGCCATCGGTGACGCGGCGCGTCTCATCGCGCTGGGCGATGCCGAGGTCATGGTCGCCGGCGGCACCGAGAGCCCGGTCAATCGCCTGTCGATTGCCGGCTTCGCCGCCTGCCGGGCGCTGGTCACCTCCTACAACGACGACCCGACCCGCGCCTCGCGTCCCTACGACAAGGACCGCGACGGCTTCCTGATGGGCGAGGGCGCCGGCGTGGTGGTGCTCGAGGAGTACGAGCACGCCAAGGCGCGCGGCGCCAAGATCTACGCCGAGGTCATCGGCTACGGCATGTCCGGCGACGCCTTCCACATCACCGCGCCCTCCGAGGACGGCAACGGCGCCTACCGCTGCATGGCCGCTGCCATCAAGCGCGCCGAGATCTCGGCCGGCGACATCGACTACATCAACGCCCACGGCACCTCGACCATGGCCGACGGCATCGAACTCGCCGCGGTCGAGCGCATCCTCGGCAACCACGCCGCCAACGTGGCGATGTCCTCGACCAAGTCGATGACCGGCCATCTGCTCGGCGCCGCCGGTGCCATCGAGGCGATCTTCTCGATCCTCGCCATCCGCGACCAGATCTGCCCGCCGACCATCAACCTCGACAATCCCTCGGTGGAGACGGCGCTCGATCTCGTGCCCCACGTGGCCAAGAAGAAGAAGATCGACGTCGCCCTGTCGAACTCCTTCGGCTTCGGCGGCACCAACGCCACGGTGATCTTCCGCAAGGTCGACTGAGGCGTCGCGTCCGCGCGCCTCGGCTTGCGCCGGGGCGCGGTGGTGGTCCTAATGGGCCCGCGAGATTCGGTCGGCCGCGCCTCCCTCGAGGAGGCGTCGGCGCGGCGACGATACGGGATCGACGCGTTTTCGCCGTGATCGTCCCGCATCTCGGCGAGACCGAACGTCAGGTAGCCACGAGCCCCGAGGTGACATGACCTCCGAGAAGACCGATCACCAGGCGGACGCGGTCGATGGCGCGACCCACACGCCCGATCCCGCCGAACTCGATGCGGCGAAGGACATGAAGTCCGTCGAGGCCGCGGCCCGCGAGATCGTTCCGCCCGCCGAGCCCGCCGCCGAGACGGTGCGCAACGTGCCCAAGAGCCCGCGCGCCGCGATCGAACCGTCCGAGGTGCCGCCGCCGCCGGCCAAGACCCGCTCGAAGGCCGCGCGCAACCCGACCATCGTCTTCCTCAACGGCGTCTTCTCCTTCCTCACCATTCTCGCCCTGGCGATCGGTGGGTTCGTCCTCTACGCCAAGCAGCGCTTCGAGGCCTCGGGCCCGCTCTCCGCGCCGGTGGTGGTGGTGATCCCGCCCAATGCGTCGCCGAGCGGCATCGCCGATCTGCTCGAGAAGAACGGCGTCGTCGCCGACGCCACGACGTTCCATCTCGGCACCCGCCTGATGAAGGCGGCCGAGCACCTCAAGGCCGGCGAATACGAATTCGCGCCGCACGTCTCGATGCGTGATGCGCTCGAGATCATCACCGAGGGGCGCTCGGTGCAGCATCGCATCACCTTCCCGGAAGGTTGGTCTAGCGAGCAGATCGTCCGCCGCCTGCAGGAGGACACGATCCTCGGCGGCAAGATCGCGGCCATCCCCGAAGAGGGCTCGCTGCTGCCGGAGACCTATTCCTACTCGCGCGGCACCACCACCCGCGAGCAGATCCTCGACCAGATGAAGAAGGCGCAGGATCGCCGTCTCGCCGACATCTGGGCGCACCGCTCCGACGGCCTGCCGCTGGCCACCCCGCGCGACCTCGTCATCCTCGCCTCGATCGTCGAGAAGGAGACCGGCAAGGCCGACGAGCGCCCGCGCGTCGCCGCCGTCTTCATCAACCGCCTGCGCAAGGGCATGCGGCTCGAGACCGATCCGACGGTGCTCTACGGCATCTACGGCGGCAAGGCCTGGCTCGAGGGTCGCACCATCACCCGTGCCGACCTCGCCTCGCCCAACCCCTACAACACCTATCGCATCCAGGGCCTGCCGCCGGGGCCGATCTGCAATCCCGGACGTGCGGCGATGGAAGCGGTGGCCAACCCGTCGCGCACCAACGAGCTCTTCTTCGTCGCCGACGGCACCGGAGGCCACGCCTTCGCCGAGACGCTCGACGAGCACAATCGCAACGTCGCCCGTTGGCGCGCCATCGAGCAGGGCAAGGTGCCGCCGCCGCCCGCTCCGGCTCGCAACGTCACGCCGAAGCCGACGACGCCGAAGCAGAACTGATACCGAACCGACGAAGTTTCGACCTTTTCGAAACTTCGTCGGTGAAGGCAAGCCCGAACGGGCGTCGGCCGGTCAGGCCGTAATGCTGACGAAATTCGGACGAGTCCGAATTTCGTCAGCCGAGTATGACGTGGGCCGGGAGAAGGCGCGGGAAGGTGGGACGGGCGCGAGAAATGCGCGCCCTCCGCGTCAGTTCCTGAGCACCAGCACCGAGCAGGTGGCGTGGCGGACGATCTTGGCGGCGTTGGAGCCGAGCAGGTAGGTCGACATCTGCGGCCGATGCGAGGTGACGACGATCAGGTCGATGGCGCTCTCCTTCGCCTCGTCGATCACCTCGTGATAGACCGAGCCGGTGCGCAGCTTCACCGAGAAGTGGCCTTCCTTCAGCCCGGCGGCGACGCCGATGGCGCGGATGCGGTTTTCGGTCTCCTTTTCGAAGCCGACCTCGAAATCGGCCGGCAGATATTCCGAGACGTAACCGTTCATCACCGGCAGGACGCCGACGAGGAGGACGTGGCCGCCCGACTGCATGGCGAGGTTGGTGGCGGCGGCGACGGCCGACTTGGCGAAATCCATCTCGTTGGGATCGACCGGTACCAGGATCTTCGTGAACATCTTCGTCCTCCTCGTCGCTTCGCCGCGGGTCTTCCCGGCGGCGGCGCCGCTGTGCGATGTGAAATTCTTCTTGCGACTCTAGGCGCCTATCAAGGTCGCGCATTGAGAGAGGTCAAGCAAGAGGGCGGCCGTGGCCGCGGGTCTCCTCTGCCTCAGGCGTGGGTCTCCGGTTTCTCCTTTCCGATCGGGCGGGCGAGTTCGCTCATCATGTCGCCGAGCGACGGCCGATCGAGGGCCACCCAGGGCATCGGCCGGACGATCTCCAGGGCGGCGAGGCCGAGCCGGGCGGTGAGCAGGCCGTTGACGACGCCTTCGCCGAGGCGGGCGGAGAGGCGGGCGGCGAGGCCCTGGCCGACGAGCTGCTGCACCAGCGTGTCGCCGAGCGCCATGCCGCCGGTGATGCCGAGGTGGGTGAGGATGCGGCCGAGCAGCTTGAGGAAGCCGACGGTGCCGGGACGGCCGCCGTAGAGGTCGGCCAGCGCCCGGGCGAGCCGCAGGTTCTCCCAGGCGACGTAGGCGATGTCGACGATGGCGCGCGGCGAGATGGCGGTCACCACCGACACCCGCTTGGCGGCTTCGAGGATCAGCGAGCGGGCGGTGGCGTCGAGCGGCCCCATCAGCTCGCGCTCGGCGAGCGCCAGGAGGTCGCGGCCCTCGATCACCTCGGCCCGGTGTGCGGCGAGGGCGGCGCGGGGGCGGGCGTTCTCGGGGCGGGGGGGGGGCCGGCGAGCGAGGGGCTCGACGGGGCCGGGGGCCGCGGGACGGGCGGCGGCCGTGACCGCGGGGGCGACGCGGGCGCGCAGGTGCTCGACCTCGGCGAGGCGCAGGGTGCCGACCACCTCGCGGACGACGATGGCGAGGAGGGCGAGGAGGGCGAGGCCGAGGAAGGCGATGCCGACCCAGCCGAGCCAGGTGGCGCGGGCCCACAGTTCCGAGATCAGCCGATCGAGGGCGAGGCCGAGCGACAGCGAGATCAGGCCGCCGACCGCCGCGAGGAGGATGGTCTTCCACGGGAAGCGGCGGGGGGGCGCCGGCGGCGGCGTGGTGGCGATCTCCAGCGGCTCGTCCGACGGGGTGACGACGGTGCGAGTGCCGAAGGGGGCGTCGCTCTCCGCGGTGGCGACATGGACGCCGGGGGCATCTATGCGGAAGGCGCGGGGCCGGCGAGGGGCGTCGGTCATGTCAGCCGGTCTCCGAGGAGGAACTCGAGGGTACGGTCGAGACGGATGTGGGGCAGCGACAGGGTGAAGCCCTCGGCGGTGCGCTCCAGGCGGGGGGGGGGGGAGGGGGCGGAATCGACCCTCGGGTTCCCCTCCCTCGATTTCCCCTTTGGGCTTCCCCCGAACTCGACCGTCGGTTCCTCATCCTTCCATTCCACTTCGGACTTCCGCCGTTTCGCCGGAGAGTCCGCCGAGGCGGGCGATGTGTCTGATCCGGAATCGATTTTCGGCCGCACCTCATGTGACGAATCCGGCGGTTCGCGCAGCGAATCCGCGGGCGGGAAAAGAGAGTCCGGGTTCTCGGGCAAGTCACCGGGAAACAAGGCGAATTCGCTGTTCGGATCGAGTTCTTCGCCGCCCAGCTCCTCGCCGGGCAGGGGGGTGCCGAGAATGGCCGGCAATTTCTCGCCGCCGTGTTCGACCATGGCCTCGCGAGTGGCGCGGACGGCGGCGAGCGCCACCACGTCGATCTCGGCGCCGGCGAAGGTCGCTCGGCTCATGGCGTCGCCGACGAGGCGGCGTAGGATCTTCTCCAGGCGGTCGTGCGAGGCGCGGTGGAGGTGGTCGGCCTTGGTGGCGGCGAAGACGATGCGGTCGATGCGGCGGGTGAGGATCGAGGCGAGCCAGGAGGTCCGGCCCGGGCGGAAACAGGCGAGGATGTCGGTGAGCGCATCGGCGAGATCGGCGACGGCGCGCGGTCCGGCGTTGAGCGCCTGGAGGGCGTCGACGAGAACGATCTGGCGATCGAGGCGGGCGAAGTGATCGCGGAAGAACGGGCGCACCACCACGTCCTTGTAGGCCTCGTAGCGGCGCTCCATCATCGCGGCGAGAGACTTCGCCGGGGCGGCGCCGTCGACCGGCAGCGGCGCGAAGGTCAGGGCCGGCGAGCCCTCGAGATCGCCGGGCATCAGGAAGCGGCCGGGCGGAAGGGCGGAGAGCGCGTGCTCGTCGGCGCGTGCCGCGGTCAGGTAGTCGGTGAACAGGGT
>CALMYM010000443.1 GCA_937873675.1 uncultured Alphaproteobacteria bacterium
CGGTCATCGGCGTCAGCGTCACATAGGGGTAGGTGATGGCGGTCTGATCGAGCAGGTTCTCCATGGTGATCGGCTCGCCCGGCAGGATCGTCGTGCCCCAACGGAAGCCGGGGGAGAACGAGATCTCGGCGTCCTTCTCGGCGATCAGCGCATCGAGGATGAGCTGATCGAAGGAGCCGTTGAAGTTGCCGCGGCGATAGAGGAGGCCTTCGGAGACGGCGAGCTTTTCGGCGAGCTTCGCCTCGTAGGGGGCGCGGATCTTCGTGATCAGCGCGTCCATCTCGGCGTCGGGCTTCAACAGGTTGGCGAAGACCGGCAGCAGGCGGTAGCGGAAGTCGGAGACCTTGCCGCCCTTGACGTCGAGGTCGAGCACGCCGAGGAACTTGCCGTTCGAGCCGGCATTGGTGACCAGCGTCTTGCCCGAGGGGTTCGACACGATGGTCGGCTTGGGCATGCCGTCGTGGGTGTGGCCGCCGAAGATGGCGTCGATGCCGGTGACCCGCGAGGCCATCTTCAGATCGACGTCCATGCCGTTGTGGGAGAGGACGACGACGACCTGGGCGCCCTTGGCGCGCGCCGCGTCGACGGTCGCCTGCATGTTCTCTTCCTGGATCCCGAAGGTCCATTCGGAGACCATGTAACGCGGGTTGGCGATCGGCGTGTAGGGGAAGGCCTGGCCGACGATCGCCACCTTGACGCCGTTGATCTCGCGCATCGAGAAGGGCTCGAACACCTGATCGCCGAAGTCGGCGGTCTTGATGTTCTGCGCGACGATCTCGACGTGGCCGGCGAAGTCCTTCTCGGCGATCTCCTTCACCCGGTCCTGACCGTGGGTGCATTCCCAGTGGAGGGTCATGACGTCGACGCCGAGCAGCTTGGCGGCGTCGACCATGTCCTGACCCTTGGTCCACAGCGCCGTGCCGGAGCCCTGCCAGGTGTCGCCGCCGTCGAGGAGGAGCGATCCGGGGCGGTTGGCGCGGATGCGCTTCACCAGGGTGGCGAGGTGGGCGAAGCCGCCGACCCGGCCGTAGACGCCGGCCGCCTTCTCGAAGTCGAGATAGGTGAAGGCGTGCGCCTCGCGGCCGCCGCCGGCGAGGCCGAAGTGCTTCAGGAAGGCCTCACCCACCACGTGGGGCGCCTCGCCGGTCATCGAGCCGACGCCGAGATTGACGTTCGGTTCGCGGAACCAGATCGGCTTCAGCTGCGCATGGCAGTCGGTGATGTGGAGGAGCGAGACGTTGCCGAAGGCGGGCGCGTCGTAGAAGGCCTCCGCGGAGGCCTCGGCGCGGGCGATCTCGGACGGCAACATCATTCCGGAGGCGGAGGCCACGGCGAGCAGATGAAGGAATTCACGGCGGTTCATGGCGCCAGGCCTCGCAGATTGGTCGGGTCGGGGGCAAACTGGTGTCGTGGAACGCGGAAGCGTCCGGGGCCCACGCGTGTCACGGCCTGACCGGCCGGCGCCCGTTCGGGCGGGGCTTCGCGCCGGAGGTTGCGAACGGGTCGAAACCTCCGGCGCTCGGCGTCACTTGTTGACCGGCGAGGCCGGGTCGAGCAGCAGGGCCATCAGGTCCTGGATCTGCTTCTCGGTGATGATGCCCATGTGGCCACCACGCGGCATGTTGGAGCAGGCGTTGGACGACTTGGAGTTCCAGATCTTCGACCAGGTCTCCTTCAGCGCCGTCTCCGACGTGCCCTTCAGCTTGCCGTAGCCGAGAAGGCTCGGGCCGATGGTGCCGTAGGAGATCTCCTTCGGATCGAGCTGGTGGCAATTGTAGCAATTGCCGCCGTTGACCTGATCGGCCTTGTCGGTCGAGGTCAGGCCGCGGCCCGACTGGGCGACCTTTTCGCCTTCCTTGTAGTCGCCGAGGAACTTGCCGTCGCTCGGCCACTTGACCGTGGCGAGGTTGGCCGCCTCGATCTCGGCCCGCTTCTTCGCCGCGTCCTTGCTCTCGGCGAACTTCGGGTCGGAGCAGAAGGCCTGGGTGGCGTCCTGCTCGAGACGCGTCGTCTTGACGATGCCGGCGTCGCGGAAGCCGCTCTTCAGCATGGCCTGGAAGGAGGCGTCGTCGGCGCCGGGACCCCAGGAGCTCTCGCCGGCCAGGGCGGCCGAGGCGAGACCGAGACCGGCGGCGAGGGTCGCGATGTACGCGATCTTCTTCATGTCGGCCTCCTCAACGCTTGATGCCGGGGGTGTTCATGGTGGCGCCGTTGGCGGTGCCGGCCATGAACATGGAGAGGGCGATGGTCAGATCCGAGGCGTAGATCGGCTCGGGGAAGCGCTGCTGGCGGAAGCAGTCGGCGAGACGCCACTGCATGCCCCACATCTGGCCGGAGGAGACGCGGTAGGCCGGCCAAGAGGTCCAGCCGGCGGCGGCGCCCTTCTGCGAGGGGATGTAGGGCAGGTCCTGCAGGCGGATGCGCACCCCTTCCTGGCCGTGGCAGGTCGAGCAGGAGAAGTCGTGCGGACCGGCGGAGTAGGAGAACATCCGCTGACCCAGATCGAACATCTGCTTCTCTTTGGGATGAGCGAGCGAGACCGC
>CALMYM010000444.1 GCA_937873675.1 uncultured Alphaproteobacteria bacterium
GCTTCGGCGGCGGCGATCGCGGCTTCGGCGGTGGTGATCGTGGTTTCGGCGGCGGCGACCGTGGTGGTTTCGGCGGCGATCGTGACCGCGGCTTCGGTGGTGGCGGACGCGGCGGCTTCGGCGGCGGCGACCGCGGTGGTTTCGGCGGCGGCGATCGTGATCGCGGCGGTTTCGGCGGCGGTGAGGGCGGTGGCTTCCGTCCGCGTCGCTCCTTCGGCGACGAGGGTGGTTTCGGTGGCGGCCCGCGTGGTCCCCGTCCCCAGGTCGAGCGCGGCCCGCGTCAGAACGGCACCGTGCAGTTCTTCAACGCCGAGAAGGGCTACGGCTTCATCACCCCGGACGAGGGCGGCGCCGACGTGTTCGTGCACGTCTCCGCGGTCGAGCGCTCCGGCCTCGGCACCCTCGACAAGGGCCAGAAGATCTCCTTCGAGACCGAGCCGGACAAGCGCGGCAAGGGCCCCAAGGCCGTCAACCTCCAGCCGCTCGAAGGCGGCGCCGAGGGTGACGTCGAAGGCGGCGCCGGCGACGACTACGGCCAGCCGGACGAAGAGTGATCGCACTCCGGCGTTGCGGCCTCGCCATCGGTGGGGCCGGTCACCGCGCCGGAACCGATCTCCTTCGGTCGCATCTCCCGACCGCACGGTCGTGGACACCAAGAATTCGAACCCTCCCGTGCCCGCGCGGGAGGGTTTTTCGTCGGGCCTCCGCGCCATGCTCGGATGACCCGACCGCGACCTCCGTCGATCCGCATCCCGCGACAGTCCGAGACCGCCGATGAACTACCGCCACGCCTTCCACGCCGGCAATTTCGCCGACGTCCTCAAACACGCGGTGCTCGCCCGCATCCTCGTCCATCTCGCTGCGAAGCCGGCGCCGTTCCGCGTCCTCGACACCCACGCCGGCATCGGCCTCTACGATCTCGCCGGCGCCGAGGCCGAGCGCACCGGCGAATGGCGCGACGGCATCGGCCGCATCCTCGCCGCCCCCTTCCCCGCCGCCGTCGCCGACCTCCTCGCCCCCTGGCTCGGCGCGGTGGCGAGCGCCGCCGGCGTGACCCGGCCCGAGC
Source organism: uncultured Alphaproteobacteria bacterium (assembly GCA_937873675.1). Classification (GTDB taxonomy): domain Bacteria; phylum Pseudomonadota; class Alphaproteobacteria; order Rhizobiales; family Ancalomicrobiaceae; genus CALBKH01. The sequence continues at coordinate 1,067 of CALMYM010000444.1, forward strand.
ATCTCGTCGCCGACCGGTTGACCCGCTACCCCGGCTCGCCGCTGGTGATCCGCGCCGGCCTCAGACGCGACGACCGCGCCACCGCGGTCGAACTGCATCCCGCCGACGCCGCCACCCTCGCCGACCTCTTCGCCGGCGACGCCCGCGTCAAGGTGGTCGAACTCGACGGCTGGCTGGCGCTCAAGAGCTTCCTGCCCTTCAAGGAGCGCCGCGGCCTCGTCGTCGTCGATCCGCCCTTCGAGAAGGACCGCGAGTTCGACCGCATCGTCACCGGCCTCGTCCAGGCGACCCGCCGCTTCGCCACCGCCACCTATCTGGTCTGGCATCCGATCAAGGACCGTCGCGACCTCGACCGCTTCCACGACGCCGTCGTCGCCACCGGTATCCGCCGCGTCATGGCGGTCGAACTGGCGACCGCCGCCGTCCGCGCCGACGGCCCGCTCACCGCCAACGGCCTGCTGATCGTCAATCCGCCGTGGAAGCTCGCCGAGGAACTCGACATCCTGCTGCCGGCGCTGGCCGACCGCCTCGCCGTCGGCCGCGGCGCCGCCGCCTCCTGGCGCTGGCTGGTGCCGGAGTGAGCGATCGGCGCCGGGACCGACCCGCCGCCCGGCTCATGAACTCTCGGTGATCGGCCGGAAAACGCGTTGCGCCGTCCGCCCCGGACGCTAGCATCGCCGCGAACCATCGGGAGAAATGGCGATGAGCGCATTGTTCGGTTTCGGCGAGACGGTCGAGGAGCACGACATCCCCGTCCTCAACGAGCGCGAGATCCGCGCCGGCGCCGGCCTCATGTTCCTTGTCGCGCTGATCGCCTTCATGAACGCCTGGTTCGCCGGCGACTTCGTCCCGACCAAATTGGTGATCGTCGCCTTTCTTCTCGATTTCGCCGTCCGCGTACTGGTCAACCCGCGCTGGTCGCCGAGCCTGATCGTCGGCCGCATCGCCGTGCGCAACCAGACGCCGGAGCTGGTCGGCGCCCCGCAGAAGCGCTTCGCCTGGGGGCTCGGCCTGATCCTCGCCTCGGCGATGCTCTGGCTGGTGGTCGTCCAGAACGTCCGCGGCCCGGTCAATCTGGCGATCTGCCTCCTCTGCCTCGTGTTGCTGTTCTTCGAGAGCGCCTTCGGCATCTGCATCGGCTGCCGCCTCCACCGGCTGCTCACCCGCCAGAAGACCGAACTCTGCCCCGGCGACGCCTGCGCGTCCCCCGAGCGCCGGCCGATCCAGCACCTGACCGCCGGCCAGATCGCCGCGCCGATCGTCTTCGCCGCCGCCCTGTGGGGCGTCTCGCCGTGGATCACGGCGCAGCCGACGGCTCACCCCGTCGCGACGCACGGCGCCGGCGCCGCCGTTTCGCCGGAAGAAGAGGCGCGCTGCCGCGTTCCCGACTTCGCCAAGGCGATCGGCCACGAAGAGAAGTGGAAGCTGCACAACGGCTGCAAGTGAGGCGGTGCACCCGCGGATGACAGAAGGCGCACCCGGTGACCGCCGCCCCGCTCACCCCTCGCGGATCGCCCGCACCAGCCCCCGCGCCCCGGCCGAGACCTCGGCCCAGGTGACCTCGAAACCGGAGTCCGGACCGTAGTAGGGATCGGCCACCGCCTCGCCGGCACGTCCCTCGACATGATCGAGCAGCAGCGACAGCCGCGCCCGCGCGCCCTCCGGCCGCATCGCCACCAATGCCGCGAAGTTCTCCCGGTCGAGGGCGACGATGTGGTCGAAGCGATGGAAGTCGTCGCGCCCGACCTGCCGCGCCGCGTAGTCGTCGATCGGCGCCCCGTGGCGGCGCGCCACGGCGCGCGCCCGCGCATCCGGCGGTCGGCCGACGTGCCAACCGGCGGTGCCGGCCGAATCGACGGTGACCGCGAGCCCGGCCCGCTCGGCTTCGGCACGAAAGGCGGCCTCCGCCAAGGGCGAGCGACAGATGTTGCCGAGACAGACGAAGAGCACCGCCGGACGATCCGTCATTCCCCACCTCCGGTTCACCCGATACCGAGCCGAAGATGCTTCGACCCGTTCGAAACATCTTCGGCGAAGGCAAGCCCGAACGGGCGTCGGCCGGTCGGGCCGTATCGCTCATGGAAGTCGGCCGAGGCCGACTTCCATGAGCCCGGTATGACAGCCCGTGATAGCGTCCGATCGCCCCATCTCCAAGCCCTCGAACCGGTTCGCGGCCATTCCCGGCTTGACCCTCGCGCGAGCCTCCCCCATCGTCGCACCCGACGGTTCGAACCGTCGCTTCGGGAGACTCTCATGCGTCGTCGCCTCGCTCACGGATCCGCCGCTCGCCGCCTCGCCTTCGGCGCCGCGCTCCTTCTCGTGTTCGGCGTCGCGCCGGCCGTCGCCGGGACGTCGGCCCAGAACCGGCTCGCCGGTACGCCGTCCTGCACCGACGACTGGACGCTGGCCAAGATCCGTCACCGCTTCGCCTACGGCGCCATGAACGTCGAGAAGCGCGACCTCGCCATCGTCGAGGTGACGAAGATCCGCGAGATCGCCACCTCGGTCGACCGGCCGAGCCCGATCCCGCGCCGCTGGTGCACCGCCAAGGTGACGCTCTCCGACGGAACGCGGTCGCGGCTGTCCTGGGTGGTCGAAGGTGGCGTCGGCTTCGCCGCCCCCGGCCTCGCACGGATCCCCGACGAGGTCGAGTTCTGCGTCTCCGGCCACGATCCCTGGCGCGTCCACGACGGCGCCTGCCGCACCACGCGCCGTTTCTGGTGAGCCCGGGCGACCCGCCCCGCCGCCCCTTCGACGCCCCTACGGGAAGATCCGCCATGACGCGTGCCGTCTTCGCTCTCGTCGCGCTCCTCGTCGCCTGCCTCCTCGGCGATCCGGCCGCCGCCCAGAACCGGGGCCGGCCCGGCGACTTCGACCTCTGGGTCCTGTCGCTGTCGTGGTCGCCGAGCTGGTGCGAAGCCACCGGCGACGCTCGCGGCGACGCCCAGTGCGCCCGCCCCTACTCCTTCGTCGTCCACGGCCTGTGGCCGCAGTATCATCGCGGCTGGCCGGCCGATTGCGCCGCGAGTAAAGCCCCGCCCAGCCGCGATCAGGTGCGCGACATGCTCGACATCATGCCGAGCCCCGGCCTGATCCAGCACGAATGGCGCAAGCACGGCACCTGTTCGGGCCTCTCCGGCGAGGTCTATCTGCGCATCATCCGCAAGCTCTACGAGAAGATCCGCATCCCCGACGAATTCAAGGACACCTCCAAGCCGCGCATGGTGTCGACCCGCGAGGTCGAATCCGCCTTCGTCGCCGCCAACAAGGGTCTCGATTCGGACGAGATCGCCGTCCAGTGCGACAGCCGCCGCCTGCAGGAGGTGCGCATCTGCCTGAAGAAGGATCTCTCCGCCTTCGTCTCCTGTGGCGAAACCGAGCGGCGCTCCTGCCGGCTCGACCGGCTCTACATGCCGGCGGTCCGCAACGGAGCCCACTGACGATGATGCGCCTCCTGGCGTCGGCTCTCCTCGCGCTCCTCGTCGTCGCCTCGACCGCGGAGCGAACCGTCGCGGCGGAAGCGACGGTCCAGGGTTGGGCGATCCGCTGCGACGCGCCGCTCTGCCGCGCCTCGAAACCCTCCGCCTCCGGCCTGCAGGCGCTGCTGGTCGGACGCTTCGAGACCGGTGACGGCCTCGCCGTCGGCCTCTCCGCCCCCGGCGCCGTGGTCGACCGCGACAGGCCGATGACGCTCCGGATCGACGGCCGCCGCATCGCCGATCTCGCGCCGAAGTCGGGCTACCTGCCCTTCGAACGGGTCGATGCCTTCTGGATCACCGACGCGACCGTCGCCCGCACCCTCGTCGACGCCCTGCCCTCCGCCAAGGCGGTGCGCTTCGAATACATCGACGTGACCGGCGCCCCCCACGACGCCGACATCGACGTCACCGGTTTCGCCGCCGTGCTCGCCGCGAGCGACCGCGAACTCGGCCGCACCACGGCGAAGCCCGTCGGCGTCGCGCCGCGCGGCCTGGAGCCGGCGCCGAACCCCGGCCGCGCCGCCCTGGTGGTGCGCATGGGCGTACCGCCCCGCCTGCTCGCCAAACATGCCGCCGCCAGCGACTGCGAGGCGTCGAACTCGCCGCTCCTGCGCGCCTTCAAGCCGGTGATCGGCGTCCTCTCCTCGACCGCGATCCTCTATGCCATCCCCTGCACCGCCTCGACCGGCAACGTCTCCTATCGGCTGTGGGTGGTGGAGAGCGGCGAGATCGGCGGCATCACCGCCCAGTATTTCGCCCTGTTCGATCCCGACTACGGCTGGAAAGGCTCGGATCTGCTCGCCAACGTCGCCTACGACGAGGCGGGCGGTCGCCTGACCGCGACGCTGCGCACCGGCGCCGGTTGCGGCGGCCGCGGCCAGTGGCGATGGAAGAACTGGGCCTTCGCCATGGAAGAATACCGCATGGCCGCCGACTGCGTCGAAGGCCGCGACCCCGCCGTGTGGCCCAAGGTCTGGCCGTAGGACCGAGCCTCCCCCATCCTGGACCCGCCGTTCGCCCCGGAGAGACCGCCATGCCCGTCCTGCGTTCCGCCCCCGCTTCGCCCTTCGGCCGCAAGGTCAAGATCGCCGCCTCCGAGCTCGGCCTCCTCGACCGGCTCGAGATCCGCATGGCCGACACCACCGATCCCGGCGACAGCCTCCGTAAGGAGAACCCGCTGGGCAAGATCCCGGCGCTGATCCTCGACGACGGCATGGTGCTGTTCGACAGCCGCGTCATCCTCGAGTGGCTCGACGTCGAGGCCGGCGGCGGTCGCATCATCCCGGCCGAGCCGGCCGCTCGCTTCGCCGCCCTGCGCCTCCAGGCGCTCGCCGACGGCCTCGCCGACGCCGCCCTGCTCATCGTCTACGAAGGCCGCTACCGCGCCGAGAGCGAGCGCTGCCCCGCCTGGCTCACCCATCAGCAGGGCAAGATCGACCGCACCCTCGACGCGCTCGAAGCCGCGCCCCCGGCGAACGACGCCACCCTCACGGTCGGCACCATCGCGCTCGCCTGCGCGCTGGGTTACCTCGACCTGCGCCTCGGCGGCGGCTGGCGCGCCACCCACCCGAAGATCGACGCCTGGCTCGACGCCTTCTCGGCCCGCGTCCCCTCCTTCGAGAAGACCCGCTTCGTCCCCTGACTTTTCCGGGAATCGTCCGCGAGAAACGAAGACCCCGCCGATCAGCCGATCGGCGGGGTCTTCTCGTCTCTGCGATCGCGCCACTTCAACCGAACCGATGAAGGTTCGACCTGCTCGAAGCTTCATCGGTGAAGGCAAGCCCGAACGGGCGTCGGCCGGTCAGGCCGTAACGCTGAAGAACTTCGGACATGTCCGAAGTTCTTCAGCCGAGTATCAGAACTTGAAGGCGGCGCCGCCCCGCAGGATGTTGCTGTTGACAGAGGAATTCGCCACCAGACCGCCGGGCAGCGCATGCGAGCTGCGGCCGAAGCCCATGTGGATGAACTCGCCCTTGACCGTGAGGTGGTCGGCGACCTGCGCCTCGACGCCGGCGCCGGCGGCATAGCCGATCTTGGTCGAACTGCTCGACGTGCCCAGGGCCTTCAGCGAATCGTCGGCGAAGGCGATGCCGGCGGTGGCGTAGGGCATCACCTTGTCGAAGGCGACGCCGACGCGCGGCCGGATCGAGGCGTTCCAGTCGGAACTGTACTTGTAGAGGTTGCCGCCGACGGCATGGCTCGCCGTCTGGCCGGAGACGTTCATGTCGGCTTCGACGCCGGCGACGACGTTCTGGCCGATGGTGGTGTTCATGCCACCGTAGAGGCCGACCTGCGTGCCGTTGAGCGTGTCCGGACCCCAGGCGTGACCGGCATGAGCGCCGACGTAGACGCCGTTCCAGTTCGAGGGGGCGGGAGCGGGGGTCGCGTAGCCGTAGGCGGGCGCGGCCGGCGGTGCACCGTACATGTCGGCGGCGACCGCCGGGGCGATCGCCGTCAGACCGGCGGCGGCGGCGAGAGCGAGCGTGACGCGGAACATGGAACTCACCTTCGATCGTCGTTGTCGAGAAGTCTCCGAAGTTTCGGAGGATTTCGTTGACCATCTTCGCCCCGCCTCGGTTAAGGCCGGGTTCAGAAACAAGGTTAACGAACGGGTCACGCCATCGTATCGGATTTTTCGAAGAAAAATTCACAGAGAGAATATGAAAAAGTAAAGCCGGCGACACGTTCGCACGTGCCGCCGGCCTGTTTTTGATACAGATACGATGAAAGTATCGGAGATCAGAACTTGTAGTTCACGCCGACACGAACGATGTGATCGGACAGGGACTGACGCGTGGCGACGCCCGGAACGACGAAGGTCTTGTTCACCGAGCCGAAGCCCTCGTAGAGATATTCGCCCTTCACCGACACGTTGTTGGTGACGGCGTGCTCGACACCGGCGCCGACGGCGTAGCCGAGACGGGTGAAGTCGTGCTTCTCGGTTCCGCCGGCATTCGACGCGGTCGACGAGAAGCTGGCCACGGCGAGACCACCGGTGCCGTAGACCAGGGTGCGGTCGATGGCGTAGCCGGCGCGGGCGCGCAGGGTGCCGTTGACGCCTTCCTGGGTCTTGAAGGTGGTGGCGCCGAAGACGCCGGTCTTCGACGGACGGCCGTAGCCGACGTCACCTTCGACGCCGAGCACCCACGGACCGTTCTGGAAGTTGTAGCCGGCCTGGACGCCGCCGAACAGCGAACCGGCGTTCAGCGGGCCGACGACACCGCCGACGTTGGCGCGGTCGCGCATGAACTCGCCGCCGACGTTGGCGCCGGCGTAGAAGCCGGTCCAGTTGTAGACCGAGACCGGGGCCTCGATCGGGGTCGCCGGCGGCGCCTTGCGATACATGTCGGCGGCCTCGGCCGCGGCGGTGACGGCGATCAGAGCCACGGAGCCCAGCGCCACACGAAGGAAAGTCTTGGTCATCGTACGTCCTCGTCCTCACACCATCGTCTCTCGCCGGAACCCTTCGGTTCTCGCGGCCCCACGCGCCCCCGTCGCGGGAAGCGGGCCGCCGAGCGGGACGACGTCTCTCGGATATGATCTCCGAATGGGACGACATGGCGCGGCGATTGTGGCGGACCCCGGGGGATATTTCGGCAGCCCCCGCCCTGAACGGGCCGCCGCCCCGGTCTCCCGAAACCTGGTGAAAAGAGGGGTCACGAAACGCCCCGGAAAGGGACGCGACGACGTTTCGCGGGCTCTCCGGCGCGCCGATCCGCTCGACCCGGGCGCAACATGCTCTAGATTGGCCGGACGTCCGTCCACGCCCGAGAGAGGTTCATGGCCTTCGCACCCGCCCCCCGCACCGCCCTGATCACCGGCGCCGCCCGTCGCATCGGCGCGGCGATCGCCCGCGACCTCGCCGCTCACGGCTGGGGCGTGGCGATCCACTACAATACGAGCCGGGACGAAGCCGAGGCGGTCGCCGCCGAGATCCGCGCCAGCGGCGGGCGCGCGGTGACGGTGAAGGCCGACCTCGCCGATCTCGGCGCCCTCCCCGGTCTCGTCGATGCGGCGGCGGCCGACCTCGGCCCGATCGGTCTGCTGATCAACAACGCCTCGGAATTCGAGCCCGACGAGATCGGCCGCCTCGACCCGGCGCGCGTCGACCGTCATCTTCGCGTCGATCTCGCTTCGCCGTGCCTGCTCACCGACGCGTGGCTGTCGCGCCTGCCCGACGGCGCCGAAGGTCACGTCGTCAACATCGTCGACCAGCGGGTCTGGCGCCCGAACCCCCACTTCTTTTCCTATACGCTGGCCAAATCGGCGCTGTGGACGGCGACCGTCACCATGGCCCAGACGCTGGCGCCACGCATCCGCGTCAACGCCATCGGTCCCGGCCCGAGTTTCGCCAACACCCGCCAGACCGCCGAGGACTTCGCCCGCGAGGTCGCCGCCGTGCCGCTCCGCCGTGGCCCGGCGGCGGAGGAATTCGGCCGCACCGTGCGCTTCTTCGTCGACACCCCGTCCGTCACCGGCCAGATGATCTGCCTCGACGGCGGCCAGCATCTCGCCTGGGAGACCCCCGACACGGCCGGCGGCTCGGTCTGAACCCTCTTGGGCGACGGTATCGCGATGCCCCATATGAGGAGATGATCCCGAGACCCGCCGAATCGGCTCCTCCTCCGCGTTTCTCGATCCCATGACCGGCCGCGACCCAGACGACCTCGACGACGCCCTCCCCGACGATGCCGCCCCCGAGGCTGCACCGGCGGATGCGCCCGCCGTCGCGCCGCTCTCCGGCGTCGAGGTCATCGCCGATCAGGTCAAACGCCTGCCGGGCGCGCCGGGCGTCTACCGCATGCTCGACGGCGAGGGCACCGTCCTCTATGTCGGCAAGGCGCGGAACCTGAAGAAGCGGGTGGTGAACTACACCCGCGGCCAGGGGCTCACCGCTCGGATCCTGCGCATGGTGCGCGAGACCCGAGCGATGGAGTTCGTCCAGACCCGCACCGAGACCGAGGCTCTCCTTCTGGAGGCCAACCTCATCAAGCGCCTCAGGCCGCGTTTCAACGTCCTGTTGCGCGACGACAAGAGCTTCCCCTACATCCTGGTGACCGGTGACCACGAGGCGGCGGCGCTGGTCAAGCATCGCGGTCCGCGCAAGCGCAAGGGCGCCTACTACGGCCCCTTCGCCTCGGCCCAGGCCGTCGGCCGCACCATCAATTCGCTGCAGAAGGCCTTCCTCATCCGCACCTGCTCGGACGCGGTCTACGACACCCGGACGCGGCCCTGCCTGCTCTTCCAGATCAAGCGCTGCGCCGCCCCCTGCACCGGCGAGATCTCGCTCGCCGACTATCGTACCCTGGTCGACGAGGCCGAGCGCTTCCTCGCCGGCAAGTCCAAGGCGGTGCAGGCGGAACTGGCGGAGGCGATGCACGCCGCGGCGGAGGACCTCGACTTCGAGCGCGCCGCCGTCTATCGCGACCGCCTCGCCGCCCTTTCCCACGTCCAGGCCCACCAGGGCATCAACCCGCAGGGGGTCGAGGAGGCCGACGTCTTCGCCCTCCATCAGGACGGCGGCCAGACCTGCATCCAGGTCTTCTTCTTCCGCACCGGCCAGAACTGGGGCAACCACGCCTTCTATCCCCGCGCCGACCGCTCGATGGAGCCGGAGGAGGTGCTGGAGAGCTTCGTCGCCCAGTTCTACGAGGACAAGCCGGTACCGCGCCTGATCCTGCTCTCGCACGAGACGCCGGAGCGCGACCTCCTCGCCGAGGCGCTCTCCGAACGCTCGGAGCACCGCATCGAGATCGCGGTGCCGAAGCGCGGCGAGAAGAAGGACCTCGTCGACCACGCCCTCCTCAACGCCCGCGAGGCGCTCGGCCGCAAGCTCGCCGAGACCTCGAGCCAAGCGAAACTGATGGAGGGCGTCGCCCGCGCCTTTGCGCTCCCCGAGACGCCGAAGCGCATCGAGGTCTACGACAACTCCCATGTCATGGGCACGCACGCCGTCGGCGGCATGATCGTCGCGGGCCCCGAGGGCTTCGTGAAGGGCCAGTACCGCAAGTTCGACATCAAGTCGGCCGAGACCACCCCGGGCGACGACTACGCCATGATGCGCGAGGTGCTGACCCGCCGCCTGTCCCGCCTCGTCAAGGAGCACGGCACCCGCGACGCCGCCCCGCGCGACGACGCCGGCTTCGGCCCGTGGCCCGACCTCATCCTCGTCGACGGCGGCAAGGGCCAACTCGAGATCGCTCGGGCTGTCGCCGACGAGATCGGCATCGGCGACCAGATCGCCTTCGTCGGCATCGCCAAGGGCCCCGATCGCGATGCCGGCCGCGAGAAATTCTTCTTCTTCGATCGCCCGGACATCATGCTGCCGGAGCGCGATCCGGTGCTCTATTTCGTCCAGCGCCTGCGCGACGAGGCCCACCGCTTCGCCATCGGCACCCACCGCGCCAAGCGCTCCAAGGCGATCCGCCAATCGACCCTCGACGAGATCCCCGGCATCGGCCCGACCCGCAAGCGGGCGCTGCTCGACCACTTCGGCACCGTCAAGGCCATCGGCCGCGCCGGCATCGGCGACCTGATGGAGGTCGCCGGCATCTCCGAGGCGATGGCCGAGACCATCCGGGGATGGTTCCATCAGGGCGAGGGATGAAGGCGCTCCGAATTTCTCGCTCCGGTCTCGCCGTTCTCGTTTGCGTCACCCCGTTGACGCCCCCGCCCTCGCCGTGCTCTGACTGGCATGTCGACGAGGAATCCCATGTCCGCACTGAGCCTGCCCAACATCCTCACCTACGGCCGCATCCTGGCCGTTCCGGTGGTCGTCGCCTGTTTCACGCTGCCGGACATGCCGACCTTCACCTCGCGTTGGATCGCCTTCGCCTTCTATGCCGCGGCCGCCGTCACCGATTTCTTCGACGGCTACCTCGCGCGCATCTGGAAACAGCAGTCGAAACTCGGGCGCATGCTCGATCCGATCGCCGACAAGCTCCTCGTTGCCGCCTGCCTGCTCGTCCTCGTCGCCTCGGGCTCGATCGAGGGCATCTCGGTGATCGCCGCGGTGATCATCCTGTGCCGCGAGATCCTGGTCTCGGGGCTGCGCGAGTTCCTCGCCGAGCTGCGCGTCTCGGTGCCGGTCACCTGGCTCGCCAAGTGGAAGACGACGACGCAGATGGTGTGCCTCGGCTTCTTCATCACCGGACCGGCCGGCGTGCCCGTCTATCCCTGGACGATCGAGACCGGCTACATCCTCCTGTGGATTTCCGCCCTCCTCACGCTCTATACCGGATGGGACTATTTCCGGTCGGGCATCGGCCACGTGATGGACGAGTGAGCATGAAGATCCGCTATTTCGCCTGGGTGCGCGAGCGCATCGGCAAGGCCGAGGAGGTCGTCGACCTGCCCGCCGAGGTCGCGACCACCACCGATCTGCTGATGTGGCTGAAGTCCCGTGGCGAAGAGTACGACTGGGCGCTCGAGCGCCCCGAGGTCATCCGCGTCGCCTGCGATCAGGTCCACGCCCCGCCCGGCACCCCGCTCGCCGGCGTCGAGGAAGTCGCCCTCTTCCCCCCGATGACGGGTGGGTGAGGAGTGGTCGGCGCCTCCGGCGCCGACGCGGAAGTCCGGTGGACTTCCGCGACCGACGAACGCCCGGAGCGCGAGCGCAGGGCCGGACGAGAAGCGGTTCCGGTCGAACGCCTCCCGGAGCTGGTATTTTTGCCGACATCCGCGGGGTGAGCCCCCGAATTTAAGGCTTCCTTCAGCATATCCGACCAGTGTTTCCGGCGAAGACCGTCGGTTCGGAATCGGATGCGCAACCTCCTGGTGACCACAGCCGTGATCCTCGCCTTCTCGCTGCCGCCACTCGCCGTGGTGCTGTGGCCGAAGGAGGGTGCCGCCGTCGTCGTTCTGGCCACGCCGGACGCCGCCGCGGTCGTCGGGCGGGCGGGGGGCGCGATGCTCGCGCTGTCCGATGATCGGATGTCCGCGATCACCCGCGCGGACGACGACGCACCCGGCTTCCGGGCGCGTCTGAAAGCCGCCGGCGCCCGCGTCGTGCTCGCCGCCCCGGACGATCTCGCCTGCCTCGCCACCTCCTCCTCCCCCGTCGCTTCGCTGACCAGTCGGGAACAACAACGATGAACGAACTCGGCCTCCCCGAACTGCGCGCCACCTTCGCGCGGGCATTCGCAGTGGTTCTCCCCGTCCTGGCGCTCGCGGCGGTCGCCGCCGCCCTGACGAGCGGCCACAATCTGTTGCCGACCGCGATCCTCGGTGTCGTCTTCGCCGGCTCCGGCCTCGCCGCGATTCTCGCGGCCGGCCCGACCATGGTCACCCGTCAGGTGACCTCGGCGGCACTGATGGGTCTCGTCGCCCTGCTGGTGCTCGCCACCGCCGGCACCGCCTGGCAGATCGACATGCACATGGCGTTCTTCGCCGCCCTCGCGGTGGTCGCCGGCTGGTGCTGCTGGATCTCGATCGTCACCGCCGCCGGCGTCGTCGCGGTGCACCATCTGGTGCTGAACTTCGCCTATCCGGCCGCCGTGTTCCCCGACGGCTCCGACTTCTCCCGCGTCGTCCTCCACGCCGTCATCCTGATCTGCCAGGCCAGCGTGCTGATGTGGCTGACCAACCGCCTCGCCTCGTCGCTCGAGGCCTCCGCCGAAGCCACCCGCACCGCCGTCGCCGCGCACGAGGAGGCGACCCTCGCCGGCGACCGCGAGCGCGCCGCCGCCGGTGACCGCGAACAGCGCCGCATCGCCGTCGATCGCGCCATCGCCGGGTTCGAGAGCCGCATCGCCCGGGTCATCGAGGACCTCGACCGCCGCGCCGGCGAGATGGACGGCACCGCCGCGCGCCTCGTCGCCCGCTCCAGCGCCGCCGAGCAGGAGAGCCGTCAGGCCGACGGTCTGTCGCGCGATGCCGCCTCCAACGTCGAGACCGTCGCCGCCGCTGCCGAGGAACTTTCGGCTTCGATCACCGAGATCGCCCGTCAGATCGACCAGACCACCGAGGTCGCCGCCGCCGCCAATCGCGAGGCGGAGGCCGCCGATCGCGAGGTCGGCAGCCTGTCGACCGCCGTCGACAAGATCGGCGACGTGGTCAAGCTGATCCAGGACATCGCCGAACAGACCAACCTGCTCGCGCTCAACGCCACCATCGAGGCGGCGCGCGCCGGCGAACTCGGCAAGGGCTTCGCCGTCGTCGCGGCCGAAGTGAAGGGCCTCGCCACCCAGACCGGCAAGGCCACCGAAGAGATCGCCGGCCAGATCGCCGCGGTCCAGGCCTCGACCACCACCGCCGTGGACGCGATCGGCAAGATCGCCGGCCGCATGCGCGAGATCGACCAGTTCACCGGTGCGGTCGGCCGCGCCATCGACCAGCAGAACGGCGCCACCCGCGACATCGCCACCAATGTCGATCTCGCCGCCTCCGGCGTGCGCCGGGTGGTCGAAACCCTGGGCTCGGTGGCCCAGGCGTCGACCGACACGGTCGCGGCCTCGGGTTCGGTCTCGACCGGTTCGGGCGCGCTGGGAACCGCCACCGCCTCCATCCGCAAGGAGATCGAGGGCTTCCTGCGCGAGGTCCGCGCCGCCTGATCGCCACCGTCGGGGATTGGAACCCCGGCCTCCCGCGCCTATGCTCGCCGCCGCGCCCTCGGGTGCGGCGGTTCCGTATTCGGAACCGAGAAAAAATGCGCCCGCCCCGTCGTCGACGGGTGCGCAACGGCCGGAGACACCCGCATGAGCGTCGGCGACGCGATCTCGCCCCCCCTCACCGTCCGCGTCCAGCGCGAGCCCTTCGACGTCGCCGCCGAGACCGAGCGGCTGACAGCCGGGCGTACCGACGTCGGCGCCGTCGTCACCTTCACCGGCCTGTGCCGCTCGGAGGGTGGCGAACTCGCCGCGCTGGAGCTCGAGCACTATCCCGGCATGGCCGAGGCCGAGATCATCCGCACCGCCGAGGCGGCTGTCGCCCGCTGGCCGCTCCTCGGCGTCACCGCCATCCATCGCCACGGCCGTATCGAGCCGGGCGAACCGATCGTCCTGGTGATCACCACCTCGTCGCATCGCGTCGCCGCCTTCGAGGCGGCCGAATACCTGATGGACTTCCTCAAGACCCGTGCCCCCTTCTGGAAGAAGGAGGAGAAGATCGACGGCACCACCGGCGGCTGGGTCGACGCCCGCGATCACGACGACGCGGCGGCCGCGCGTTGGCAGAAGTGAGACCACGGAAGGTGCCCGCCATGACGATCTCCTCCGCCATCCGCGCCGCCGCCTGCGGCGCCCTCGCCCTCCTCGCCTCCGCCGGCGCCGCCGCGGCGCTCGACACCGTGGCGGTGACCGAAGGCGTCTGGGCCCTGGTCGGCGACATCGGCCAGCGCTCGCCCGAGAACCTCGGCAACAACGCCACCTTCGGGGTGATCGTCACGCCCGAGGGCGTCGTCCTGATCGACCCCGGCGGCAGCCGCGAGGGGGCCGCCGCCCTCGATGCGGCGATCGGCCGGATCACCGACGAGCCGGTGAAGATCGTCGTCGACACCGGCGGTCAGGGCCACCCCTGGCTCGGCAACGGCTATTGGAAGGCCAAGGGCGCCCGGATCGTCCCCTCCGCCGCTGCCGTCGCCGATCACCACGCCCGCGGCGGCATGCAGATCGAGGCGCTGAGAGAATTCCTCGGCGACCGCTTCGCCGGCACCGAACCGGTCTTCGCCGACACCACCTTCGAGACCGAGACGACGCTGTCGCTCGGCGGCGTCGACCTCGTGCTGCGCGCCGTCGCGCCGGCCCACACCCCCGGCGACCTCTTCGTCTGGCTCCCCGATCGCAAGGTGGCCTTCGCCGGCGACATCGTCTACGTCGACCGCCTGCTCGGCGTCGGGCCGCAATCGAACTCCGCCGGCTGGGTCACCGCCTTCGAGGCGATGGCGGCGCTGGCGCCCGCCCATGTCGTGCCCGGCCACGGTCGACCGACGACGCTCGCCGGTGCCAAGGCGGCGACGCTCGACTATCTCGTCGCCCTGCGCGGTCGTATCCGCGCCCTCCTCGACCGCGGCGGCGGCCTCGCCGAAGCGCCGAAGGTCGATCAGTCGGCCTTCGCCGGGCTGGCGCAGTTCGACGCCCTCGCCGCCCGCAACGCGTCGCAGGTCTATACCGAGATGGAAATGGAATGACCGAGCGGGAGATCGACGCCGTGGCTCACCGCGGCGTCAGCTTCTCCGCGCCGATCGAGGTGCCGCCGGCGTAGGTCCACACCCCGAGCCATCCGTCGCCGTCCTTGCCGTAGACGGCGACGCCGGTGGAGTTGCCCGAGCGATAGGAGACGGCGAAGAAGTCGTCGTTGCCGACGGCGGTGCCGACGAACTTCTGTTTGCCGATCAGCCAGACGACCCGGTAGGTCTCGCCGGTCGCCTCGATCGTCGCGGTACCGCGATAGCTGTTGCCGTCCGGCCCCTTGCCCTCGACGGAGTAGTCGCCGACCGGATCGGCGAGCGCCGCCGATGCGAGGAACGCCACCGCCGCGAGCGACCCGAGAATGGTCGAACCGATGAACTTCATGTCGCCCCCTCCGCCAAGAATGTGCGCCGGGGCGAGCGATCACCGGTTCGGCGATCCGGTCCTCACTTCGGCTGCACGGCCTTCATGTAGTCCTCGAGCAGAGTGAGCGAAATCGTGCCCGGCGTGAAGCGCCAATCGGCGATTTCGGAGACCGGGGTGACTTCCGCCGCGGTACCGGTGAGGAAGCATTCGGTGAAGTGATGCAGTTCCTCCGGGCGGATGCGCCGCTCGATCACTTCGTAGCCGCGCTTCTTCGCCAGTTCGATCACCGTCTGCCGGGTGATGCCCGAGAGGAAGCGATCGGCCAGCGGCGTGACGATCTTGCCCTCGTGGACGAAGAACACGTTGGCGCCCGTGGCCTCGGCGACGTAGCCCTCCCAGTCGAGCATCATCGCGTCGGCGTAGCCCTTCTTCTCCGCCGCATGCTTGGAGATGGTGCAGATCATGTAGAGGCCGGCGGCCTTCGACTTCGACGGCGCGGTGCGCGGATCGGGGCGGCGATACTCGGCGAGATCGAGGCGGATGCCCTTCATCCGCTCTTCCGGCTTGAAGTAGCTCGGCCACTCCCAGGCGGCGATGGCGACGTGGATGGTGTTCTGCTGCGCCGAGACGCCCATCATCTCCGAGCCGCGCCAGGCGACCGGACGCACGTAGGCGTCGACGAAGTTCATCTTCTTCAGCAGTTCCTCGCAGGCCGCGTCGAGCTGTTCGACGGTCCACGGGATGTCGAAGCCGAGGATGCGGGCGCTCTCGTGCAGGCGCTCGTGATGGCGGCGCTGCTCGAAGACGACCCCGCCGTAGGCGCGCTGGCCCTCGAACACGCAGGAGCCGTAGTGCAGGCCGTGGGTCAACACGTGCACCTTGGCGTCGCGCCAGTCGACGAATTCGCCGTCGAACCAGATCACGCCGTCGCGGTCGTCGAAGGTCAGGGCCATGGGGATCGTCTCCGTTTCCTGTCGTCTCGTCGGGATCGTTCGTCCCGATGGCGCGTCCCGCCCCCGGCCGTCTCCCGTTCGCCACCGTCTTGGTCGAAACGGCCGCGTTTCGCAAGCGGGGAAGGTGATCGGCGCGCCGTCGTCGTTCCTTTTTGCGTTGCGGCGTATCCCTCGGTATTCTCGCGCCACTCGACGCGTCGGACGACCGACGGAAAGGACGAGGGACCCGCGAGCCGTCATGGCCGACCCGACCGTACGCGACAGATCCGCGCCCGCCGCCCGACGCGCCTCGACGACACCGGCCGCCGCCGCGCCCGCCGCCGGCCCGGCCGCGCCGGAGACGCCGCAGGCCGCCTTTCTCGAGATGCTCGAGCTGTTCTTCTTCGCCTACCGCGACTTCGTCTCCGATCCCGACGTGATCCTGGCGAAATACGGTTTCGGCCGCGCCCATCACCGGGTGCTGCACTTCGTCGACCGCAATCCCGGCCTGTCGGTCGCCGAGCTCCTCGACATCCTCAAGATCACCAAGCAGAGCCTCGCCCGCGTCCTCAAGGATCTGGTCGAGAGCGGCCACATCGAGAGCCGCCCCGGCTCGGTCGATCGCCGCCAGCGACTGCTCTACACCACCCCCACCGGCCGGGCGCTCGCCCGTTCCCTGGCGCTGCCGCAGATCGGTCGTATCGCCGCCGCCTTCCAGGCGCTCGGTCCCGACGGCGCGCGCCGCGCCCGCGACTTCCTGCGCCTGATGATCGACGCCGACGAACGGCCGCGCGTCTCCCGCTACACCAATCGACCCGAAACCCGAGGAGGCGACGCGTGACCGACATCCCCACCCCCGTCCCCTCCGACGAGGCGCCGCATCTCCTCGTCGTCGACGACGACAACCGCATCCGCACCCTGATCTCCCGCTTCCTCGCCGAGAACGGCTTCCGCGTCACCATCGCCGCCTCCGCGGCGGAGGCGCGCAAGAAGCTCGCCATCATCGACTTCGACATGCTGGTGCTCGACGTGATGATGCCGGGCGAGAGCGGCATGGACTTCGCCGCCGACCTGCGCCGCACCTCGGCGGTGCCGATCCTCATGCTCACCGCCCGCTCCGAGACCGAGAGCCGCATCCGCGGGCTCGAGATCGGCGCCGACGACTACCTCTCCAAGCCCTTCGACCCGCGCGAACTGTTGCTGCGCATCGCCAACATCCTCAAGCGCGGCGGACCGGCGCAGCCCAAGGCCAAGACCAGCGAGATCCGCTTCGGCCCCTACGTCTGGAACGTCGAGCGCGACGAACTGAAACGCGACGACGAGGTGGTGCGCCTCACCGACAGCGAGTTGCGCCTCATGCGCATGTTCGCCGACCGGCCGGGCGAGGCCATCCCCCGCCACGAGATCGTCCAGGGCGAGAGCGCACTCGGCGACCGCACCGCCGACGTCCAGATCAACCGGCTGCGCCGCAAGATCGAGACCGATCCCGCCAATCCCCTCCATCTGGTCACCGTGCGTGGCCAGGGCTACCGGTTGAAGACCGATCAGGCGGTGGGATGAGCGACCCCGGTGAGCGACCCGCGCCCCCTCCGCGCGCCTTGCGCGACACGCCGGTCATCCGCGTGCGCCTCGCCTGGCGCCGCTTCGCCCGTGCCATCGCCGAGCGCATGCCCAAGGGCCTCTACGGCCGCTCGCTGCTGATCGTCATCCTGCCGATGCTGATCCTGCAGTCGGTGGTCGCCTACGTCTTCATGGAGCGCCACTGGGACCTCGTCACCCGCCGCCTGTCGGAGGCGCTGACCCGCGACATCGCCGCCATCATCGCCGTGGTCGAGACCTACCCGCAGGATCCCGACTGGGACATCGTCACCCGCATCGCCCGGCGCGACCTCGGCATCCAGGTGTCGCTGCTGAAGGGCGAGGAACTGCCGCCGCCGGGGCCGAAGCCGTTCTTCTCGCTGCTCGACACCGCGCTCTCCGACGAGATCGTCACCCGCATCCATCGCCCCTTCTGGATCGACACCGTCGGCAATTCCGATCTCGTCGAGATCCGCATCGACATGGGCACCGACGTGTTGCGGGTCATGGCCCGCCGCTCGCAGGCCTATGCGTCGAACTCGCACATCTTCCTGGTGTGGATGGTGACCACCTCGTTCGTGCTGCTCACCATCGCCATCCTCTTCCTGCGCAATCAGATCCGCCCGATCCAACGGCTCGCCGACGCCGCCGAGAGCTTCGGCAAGGGCCATGCCGTCGGCGACTTCAAGCCGACCGGCGCCCGCGAGGTGCGACGCGCCGGCGAGGCCTTCGCCGTCATGCGCCGCCGCATCGAGCGCCAGATCGACCAGCGCACCACCATGCTCGCCGGCGTCAGCCACGATCTGAGGACGGTCCTCACCCGCTTCCGCCTGCAACTGGCGCTGCTTCCTCCGGGCGCCGAGATCGAGGCGCTGGAGGCCGACGTCGACGAGATGCAGGCGATGCTCGAGGCCTATCTCGCCTTCGCCCGCGGCGAGGGCGACGAGGAGGCGGTGGCGACCGACGTCGCCGAGACGCTGCGCTCGATCCAGGCCGAGGCCGACCGCGCCGGCTTCGATGTGACGCTGAGCTTCGAGGGCGAGTCCGTGCTGACGGTCCGCCCCAACGCCTTCAAGCGCATGGTCGGCAATCTCGTCGGCAACGCCTGCCGCCACGGCGAACACGTGATGCTCTCCGGCCGCCACGCCGAGGGCTATCTCTTCGTCACCGTCGACGACGACGGCCCCGGCGTGCCGGAAGACGAACGCGCCAACGTCTTCCGCCCGTTCTACCGCCTCGACGAAGCGCGCAACCAGGACGAGGGCGGCACCGGTCTCGGCCTCGCCATCGCCCGCGACATCGCCCGCGGCCACGGCGGCGACATCACCCTCGACACCGCTCCGATGGGCGGCTTGCGAGCGGTGGTGGGGACCCCGGGGTGCCGCGCGTCAACCGCGACGGCGACGTTCGGCGACGCGGCCGAGGGCGAAACCGCCGGCGACGATCTCCAATCCACCGACGGTGAGCCGCATGCGATGAACGATGGCTCCGTCGTCGCGACGATCGATCTCGTCGCGGAGGATCTCGACGGCAGGTCGAGTGATGTCGACGAGATCGAAGGTCTCGCATCGGACCGCTTCGAGGTCGCGATAGACGAGGTCGACGTCGCGATAGCCGATGCCGAGATGGCCGGTCGTCACCCGGAGAACGAGATCGCGACGGGTGCGCCGGACCTGTTTGACGAGGCCGTCGTGGAGGCCGATCTCGGTGGCGAGGCGCAGCGGATCGCTGGGCTCGCCGAAGGTCGCGCGCAGATGGGCGAGGAGCCGCGACGGGGCGTCGTCGTCACGCCCTCGTTCCCAGGCCGGCGTCAGGAAACGCAACCGGATCACGCCGGCCCTTCCGCCGGCCGCGTCGGCATGAACACGTGGCCGTTGAAGTGGAACACCCGGTTTCCCGCTTCGTCGAAGCCTTCGTTGAGCGAGTTCACCACGCCCCAGCCGGGACGGCTGGCGAAGGCGCGGGTCGACGTGAAGGTGGTGCGGTAGCGGATCGTCTGGCCGGCGAGTACCGGCTTGGTCCAGCGCATGGCGTCGAAGCCCGGCGACGGCCCGGCCACCGGCAGGTCCTCGCCGCGCGCCTTCGCCTCGGCCATGACGCGGTTCTGATGGTCGATCCACAGCCGCATCCAGGCGCAGGCGACGTGCCACCCCGAGGCCGCGAGCCCGCCGAAGAGCGAAGCCTTGCCGGCCTCCTCGTCGAGATGGAACGGCTGCGGATCGAAATCGCGGGCGAAGTCGACGATCTCGTCCGCCGTGAAGGTCCAGGTGCCGAGCTCGATGGTTTCGCCGGGGGCGAAGGCTTCGAGATACCTCATGCCGCCTCCCGCCGCCCGATCATCAGGGTCGATTCCATCGTCATCACCAACTCGCCGCGCTGATTGGTCACCTCGAAATGCCCCCGCACGAAGCCGAGCCGCGCCCGGCTCGCCGACGTGCGCAATTCGGCGACGATCAGCGCCGCGCTGATCGTGTCGCCGGGATGGACCGGCTTCTTCCACTTCAGGCTCTCGATGCCGGGCGAGCCCAGCGACGCCGAACCGAGGAGCAGGTTGTCGCAGAAGAGCCGCATCACCAGCGAGCCGGTGTGCCACCCGGAAGCCGACAGCCCGTGCAGCAGCGAGGCGTCGCCCGCCCCGTCCTCGAGATGCATCGGCTGCGGGTCCCATTTCGCCGCGAAGGCGACGATCTCGTCGCGGCTCACGGTGCGCGAGCCGAGAACGATGCTCTGGCCGACGTGGAAATCCTCGAACCACCGCGGGGTCGGGCCGCGGGGCGGTGTCTCGATATCGGTCATGGTAGGCTCGGCGTCTCCAGCGTTCCGACGGGATTCGACCCCATGTTCGATCAACTCCTCGCCCTCGACGCCTTTCTCGCCCCGAGGCTCATCCGCCCCTTCTATCTGATCGGCGCGGCGCTGGCTCTGCTCTGGGGGCTGAGCGGCTTTCTCGTCGGATTGGTGCTGCTCGTCCAGATCCCCTGGGCCGGGGTCTTCACCATCACCTTCGCGTTGCTCTCGGGACTGCTGCTCTTCCTCGGCGTCCGCCTCTTCGCCGAAGGACTGATGGCGACGCTGCGCATGCACACCCGTTTCGTCGGCGGCAACCCGCGCGATCCGATCCCGGAATGAAAGGACGAATTCGGCACCCGGGCTCGGCCCCCGCCGCCCCCGCGAAGCGCGGCACGGGTCCTCAGATCCCCGAGCCCTCCGCCTCCTCGCTCGAGGCGCCGCGGCGGCGGGTGAAGCGGCAGGCGAGACCGGTGAGCCGCTCGGCCCGCGCCTGCCAGTCGCCGAGCCGATCCAACGTCTCGTCGAGCGCCGCCATGGTCTTGGGCAGCCCCTCCTCCTCGTCGGCGAGGAAGACCGGCAACAGCCGGACGAGCGCGGCGGCGAGCGCCGGGGCGCGCAGCCGGCCGAGAAGGCCGGCGGTGGAGATGCCGGCACTCTCCAGGAGCCACGACTGCGAGCCGCAGGACAGCCGCGCCAGATGGCAGGCGAGCACCGGATCGCGCCGCGCCGACCGCTCGAGCCCGGCGATGCCCTCGCGATAGGGAACCAGGAGATCGAAGCGCCGCATCAGCGCGTCGAACAGCCGTTCGCGACGCGGTTCTTCGGCGAGCGACGGGTCGTCCGTCTCCAACACCCCGACGTCGATGCGGCGGCAGAAGCTCGCGAGAATGGCGAAGGGGCCGTCGTAGGCCTTGCGCAGCGTCGCCAGATCGAAGCCGGCGCGTTCGGCGATCTCGGCGAGACGGATGTCGAGAAACGGCTTCTCGGCGGCGAGCGCCAAGAGGGCGTCTTCGATCTTCTGCTCGACCTTCTTCGTCGCCATGACGGCCTCCGTGGATCGCGCCGCCACCATAGGCCCGACGCGCGCGAGATTCCAGCCGGGGTCCCGCGACGAAAAAGGCCGCTCGAAGCGGCCTTTCTCATGCGTGTCCCGAGGAACTCGGCTCAGTCGAACAGGCTCGACACCGACTTCTCCTGCGCCGTGCGGGCGATCGCTTCGCCGAGCAGCGGCGCGACGGAGAGGACGCGGATGTTCGAGGCGGCCTTGATCGCCTCGGTCGGCTGGATCGAATCGGTGATCACCAGCTCCTTCAGCGCCGAGGCCGAGATGCGGGTGACCGCGCCGCCGGACAGCACGCCGTGGGTGCAGTAGGCCGAGACGTCCTTGGCGCCGCGGGCGAGCAGCGCCTCGGCGGCGTTGCACAGCGTGCCGCCGGAATCGATGATGTCGTCGACCAGGATGCAGGAGCGGCCCGAGACGTCGCCGATGACGTTCATCACCTCCGATTCGCCCGGCCGTTCGCGCCGCTTGTCGACGATGGCGAGCGACGCGTCGATGCGCTTGGCCAGCGCCCGGGCGCGCACCACGCCGCCGACGTCGGGCGACACCACCATGACGGTGCCCGGCGCGTAGCGCTCCTTGATGTCGCGCATCATCACCGGCGCGGCATAGAGGTTGTCGGTCGGGATGTCGAAGAAGCCCTGGATCTGACCGGCGTGGAGATCGATGGTCAGCACCCGGTCGGCGCCGGCGCGGGTGATCAGGTTGGCGACCAGCTTGGCCGAGATCGGCGTCCGCGGGCCGGGCTTACGGTCCTGGCGGGCATAGCCGAAATAGGGCAGCACCGCGGTGATGCGCTTGGCCGACGACCGACGCAGCGCGTCGATCATGATCAGGAGCTCCATCAGGTGGTCGTTGGCCGGATAGGAGGTCGACTGCAGGACGAAGGTGTCCTCGCCGCGCACGTTCTCCTGGATCTCGACGAAGATCTCCTGGTCGGCGAAGCGACGCACCAGGCAGCTCGACAGCGGAATCTCGAGATACTTGGTGATGGCGTCGGCCAGGGCCCGGTTGGAATTGCCGCAGACGAGCTTCATCGTGAGCCTCTCGACGAGGGATCGGCTCCGGGCGTCGGCCGGAGACCGGAAAAGGCGATCGGCGCCACCGGTGGGCGCCGCGGATGGCGGGCCTTTTATCAAGCCCGTTCAATTCCGTAAACCGACGATCTCGCATCTGCGGTATCGCCGACGGGCCCGCGACGATCTCGATACCGAGCGCATGATGTTCCGACCCGTTCGGAGCTTCATGCGCGAAGGCGAGCCCGAACGGGCGTCGGCCGGTCAGGCCGTGACGCTCACGTGAGCCGGACCGGTCCGGATCACGTGAGCCCCGATTCACGTCGCGGCGCGGGTCAACCAAGCCTTGATGGCGCGCGCCGCGCTGACCGCCAGACGCTCCTCGACATCGGTGTCGACGCGGCTCCACGGATCGCCGTCGCTGTTCTTGGCCACTTCCTGGCCGACGATGCGGTGCACCCGCGTCCCCGACGCATCGAAGATCTCGTAGGTGTAGATCACCGTCGTCGCCGTCTCGTGGCCGAGGGCGACGAAATGTCCCTGGACGCGATAGGTCGCCGGCTCGTCGAGACGATGGACGATCTCGATGCCCATCGCCTTCGCCCGATCGCGGAAGCGGTGATAGATCCCGTCGGCGGTGGTCACCGGAACGCCGGTATAGGGCAGCATCTGCACCGAGGCGTGGCCGGCAGGCGGCGCGGACGTGAGCGGCGGCACCCGGGTGCGACCGGAGATCAGCGACCCGGACCCTCCGAGCCCGCTCTCCTCGACGCAGGCGGAGAGAAACCCGACGGCGAGCGCGGCGACGCCTGCTCGCATCAGGAACGACCGGCGGCCGAGGGAAACGTCGGATCGGGACATGGAGGCGCGGCCCTGCGTGGACTTCACGGGTGTCCCGTGTCTAGCCGAGAACGGCGCGGCGGTCGAGACGTCGCCGCGTCCCACCTCACCGGGTTTCGGTGAGCGCGATCGCCGAGACGAGCCGGCCGTAGTCCGGTTCGGCCCGGTGGGTGGTGCGGCGATAGGAGAAGAAGCGGTCTTCGTCGGCGTAGGTGCACAGCGCCAGGTTCTCCGCCCGGCCGACGCCGGCGCGCTCCAGCCGCATGACGATGAAGGCCGGCAGATCGAACATGGCGTGGCCCGACCGCTCGGACGGGCCGAAGAAGCGGGCATGCGCGGCGTCCTCGCCGACGAAACGCTCGACGAATTCCGGGCCGACCTCGTAGGCCTCGGCCGAGATCGTCGGCCCGAGCACCGCGACGATGTCGGAGCGCACCGCCCCGAGCCCCTCCATGGCGGCGATCGTCGCCTCGATCACCCCGCCGATCGCCCCCTTCCAGCCGGCATGCGCCGCCCCGACCGCCCGGCCACGGGCGTCGGCGAAGAGGATCGGGCCGCAGTCGGCGGTCGCCACCCCGACGGCGAGACCGGGACGCGCCGTCACCACCGCGTCGGCATGCGGCCCCTCGCCGTGCGACCACGGCTCCTCGACCACCACCACGTCCGGCGAATGCACCTGATAGGGCATGGCGAGAGCCCGATCCTCGACCCCGAGGGCGCGGGCGACGCGGGCGCGGTTCTCGATCACCGCGTCGCGCAGATCGCGCGAGCCGAGACCGACGTTGAGGCTGGCGTAGAGCCCCTCCGACACTCCGCCGTCGCGGGTGAAGAAGCCGTGGGCGATGCCGGGAAGAGCGGAGAGTGCGTTGGAACGGATCACGGCGCTCAGGGTCCCGAAGCGAGAGGAAAGCCGGGCGGCACGACGCCCGGCGGAGTGACGGCGAGAACCTTGAAGAGCGAGCCCATCTCCTCCGGCCCGACGAGGCGGGAGACCTGGGAGACGATCTCGGCGCGCGCCGTCTCGTCCTTGTCGGCGCCGAGGCGGCCCGCCCGTTCGGCGAGCCCCAGGGCGAGAAGGAAGTCGCCCTGCTCGATCGGTCCGTGGGTCGCGGCGCCGGCGTGGGTCGCGGCGGCGGCGAGGGCGGTGAAATCGACGTGGGCGGTCAGATCCGCCTCGCCCGGCCGGCCGAGCGGATCGACGTAGGTGTGGGCGCGGATCGCCTGGAACGTGTCGCCCAAGGCCGGACCGGCATAGCCGTAGTCGACGGCGACGACGAGGCCGCGCTCGGCCACGACCCGTTTCGCCAGCGCCGTCATGATCTCGACGCCGACCGGCGAGATCTCGACGATCGACCCCTCCTCGGGCACACCCGCCCGCGGCGACACGGCATCGGCCGGTAGCGTCGCCGGGCCGAGGCCGAAGGCGAGAACCCCGGTCTCGTCGAGGCCGACGACGCGCTCGTGCCAGCGCCCGTCGCGATATTCGAACTGGCGGATCGGCAGGGCGTCGAAGAACTCGTTGGCGACCACCAGCAACGGCCCCTCCGGCAGGGTGTCGAGCCGGTCGTGCCACGTCGGCTTCAGCGACTGGTTCGCCAGCGTCGCCGCCTGCTTGGCCCTCAGCCGCGGGCTCGTCTCGTCGAGATGCAGCCGCGCCGCGGCGAGAAAGGCCGGGACCCGCCGGGCGACCCGCAGCAGATCCGCCATCAGCGTGCCGCGCCCGGGACCGAATTCGACGAGATTGAACGGCGCCGGCCGCCCGAGCCGTTCCCAGGTCTCCACCACGAAGGCGCCGATCATCTCGCCGAACATCTGCGAGACCTCGGGCGCGGTGACGAAATCGCCCGCCTGCCCGAAGGGTTCGCGCGCCATGTAGTAGCCGTGCTCGGGATCGCCGAGGCACAGCGCCATGTAGTCGAAGACCGGCATCGGCCCGTTCAGCCGGACGAGCGCCCGAATGCGGTGCTCGAGCGGCGTCGGGCTCATGGGGCGCGGCTCCCGTCGCCGGTGTGGGCGGTGCTGCGCCGGGCGTGCGCGCTCGCCCAGACGAAGAGGGCGAGGCCGGCGGCGATCATCGGCAGCGACAGGATCTGTCCCATGGGGATGCCGCCGAAGAGGTAGCCCACCTGGACGTCGGGCTCACGGAAGAACTCGACGACGAAACGGGCGAGGCCGTAGCCCATGGCGAAGACGCCGGCGAGTGCGCCCGGCTTCTTCAGGATCTCGGAGCGATGGACGAGGTGGGCGACGACGGCGAAGAGCACGACGCCTTCCAACGCCGCCTCGTAGAGCTGGCTCGGATGGCGCGGGTCCGGCCCGGCGAAGGGAAAGACCATGCCCCAGGCGACGTCGGTGGTGCGCCCCCACAGCTCGCCGTTGATGAAATTCGCCAGCCGCCCGAAGAACAGCCCGATCGGCGCCGCCGCGGCGAAGAGATCGAAGAGCGTGAGGAAGGAGAAGTCGCGCCGGCGCGCGAAGATCACCATCACCACGATCGAGCCGAGGAGGCCGCCGTGGAAGGCCATGCCGCCTTTCCACAGTTGGACGATCTCGGTCGGGTGCTCGAGGTAGTGGCCGAGATTGTAGAAGAGCACGTAGCCGATGCGCCCGCCCAGCACGATGCCCAGCGTCGCCCACAGCACGAAATCGTCGAGTTCCGCCGCCGTCGGCCGATCGACCGCACCCCACAGGCGCGGGCTGTCGACGAGGCGGCGCAGATACCACCAACCGATCAGGATGCCGGCGATGTAGGCGAGCGCGTACCAGCGGATGGCGAGGGGGCCGAACTGGATCGCGATCGGATCGATCGCCGGGAACGGCAGTGCGAAGAGCGGCATGTGAACGGGATCTCGGCGATGGAACGGCGCTGTGGACGGATGTCCGGCGACAGTGGGGGGCGCGGCTTCACCCGTCAAGCGGAGCACCGTGACGGGGCGTGCACACGACCACCCGATCGCGGCGAGGATGCGGCGGCGTCCTGCCCCTTGCGGGCGGCGGCTCGACACCCCATAACCTCCGTCGAAAGGGGCGGCCCGCCGCCCGGTCCCTCGAGACGGGAACGATGCCATGACCCAGACGTCCAACCGCTTCCTCGACGACATCGCCAAGCTCGTCACCGACGCCGCCGGCATGGCGCAGGGCGTCGCCAAGGAAGTCGAGACCGCCTTCAAGTCCCGCGCCGAGGGCTTCGTCGCCGACATGGATCTGGTCAAGCGCGAGGACTTCGAGGTGCTGCGCGACATGGCCGCCGAGGCGCGCGAGGAGAACGAACGCCTGGCCGCGCGCATCGCCGCGCTGGAGGAACGCCTCGCCCGCCTCGAGGGCGGCAAGAGCGGCCTCGGCGAGACGCTGATCGCCGGCGACCCGTCCGGTCCCGCCGTCGGCTGAGCCGATGGAGCGCATCCTCGTCTCCGCCTGCCTCGTCGGCTGGCCGGTCCGCTTCGACGGCGGCGCCAAGACCCTGCATCATCCGCTGATCGCCGAATGGGCCGCCGAGGGGCGGCTCGTGCCGCTCTGTCCGGAGACCGCCGGCGGCCTCGCCGTGCCGCGACCCGCCGCCGAGATCGAGCCCGGAGCGGACGCCGCCGCGGTGCTCGCCGGCGAGGGCCGGATCGTCGACGCCGAAGGCGGCGACCACGGCCCGGCCTTTCGCGAAGGCGCCCGCATCGCCGTGGCGACCGCCCGGGTGCGCGGCTGCCGCTTCGCTCTCCTCACCGAAGGAAGCCCCTCCTGCGGCGTCGATCTCGTCGCCGACGGCACGTTCTCGGGCCGGCGTCGGGCCGGCGAGGGCGTCACCGCCGCGGCGCTGAGGGCCGCCGGCGTCGAAGTCTTCTCGACCAACGACATCGAAAAGCTCGCCGAACGGCTGGCCGCGAGCCGCGACGACGCGTCGACCGCGAAGTGATTCGTCCACATTTTTCGTTACTTGCGCGCCATTGTACGGTCGCGTCGGATCTCTCGCTTCCTATACTGGGCTCAGAGAGAGATTCGCGTCCCCGGGAGCGAGTATCGCCCCGATTGAAACTCCTTCGCGTTCCCCCTCGATCCGGCGTTCTTCGTTCGTCGTTGCGGTTCGATGGTACCTCCGGAACGACGGTCGCCCCGATTCCGTCGGGTCGTCCGTTCCGGGTTTCGTGCGGAGCCCGTTGTGCTCGGTCGGCTCGATGCCGCCGGATCGCGATGGGTTCCGAGCGCCGCGTATCCCCGTGTCCGGTCTCCCTCACACGCGAGGACCCGCTCGATGAGCCTGATCGAATTGGAAGCCGACCGTCACTCCAATCCCGTCGACGTGATCGAACACGTCGCCGCGCTCGAGGACTGGGTGTTCGAGCGCTCCGGCGACGACGAGATCACCGTCTCGATCAAGGGACGCTGGTGCGACTACCACGTCTCCTTCTCCTGGATGGTGGACGTCGAAGCGCTGCATCTGGCCTGCGCCTTCGACCTCAAGGTCACCGACGCGCGCCGTGCCGAGGTGATGCGGCTCCTGACCCTGGTCAACGAACAGATGTGGCTCGGCCATTTCGATCTGTGGGCGGGCGAGGGCGGGGGGGTGTATCCTCACGCCCATCTTCTGGCCGGCGGCGCGGAGCCCTCGGCGCGGCAGGTCGACGCCATGCTGACCGCCGCGATCGAGTCCTGCGATCGCTACTATCAGGCCTTCCAGTTCGTCGTCTGGGCCGGCAGGACCGCCCAGGAGGCGCTGGAGGGCGCCCTCTTCGAGACCATGGGACGGGCATGACCATCGATCTTCGCGACGCGACGCCGCTGGTGCTGATCGGCGCCGGCAAGATGGGCGGTGCCATGCTCACCGGCTGGCTCGACCGCGGCCTGCCGGCCTCCGGCGTCGTGGTGATCGAGCCGCATGCCTCCGACGAGCTGAAGGCGCTCGCCGCGGCGCGCGGCATCCGCCTGGAGAGCGCCGCACCGGCCGGGCTCACGGCGCGGATCATGGTGGTGGCGGTCAAGCCGCAGGTGCTCGACGCCGTGCTGCCGCCGCTCGCCTCGCTCGTCGGGGCCGAGACCGTGGTCGTCTCGGTGGTCGCCGGCAAGACCGTCGCCGCCTTCGAGCGCGGCCTCGGCGCGAGCCGAATCGTCCGCACCATCCCCAACACGCCGTCGCAGGTCGGCCGCGGCATCACCGCGGCTCACGCCGTCGCCGCCGTGCCGGCGGCCGATCGCGATCTCGTCTCGGTGCTGCTCGCCACCCTCGGCCGGCTCGAATGGGTCGACCGCGAGGATCTGATCGACGTCGCCACCGCCGTGTCGGGCTCCGGCCCGGCCTACGTCTTCCACATGGTCGAGGCGCTCGCCGCCGCCGGCGCCGCCGCCGGTCTGGAACCGGCGCTGGCCGCCCGTCTCGCCCGCGCCACGGTGGAAGGCGCCGGCGAACTCCTCTGGCGCTCGCCCGACGAACCCGAGACGCTCCGGAAGAACGTCACCTCGCCCGGCGGCACCACCGCCGCGGCCCTCGCCGTGCTGATGGGCGAGAACGGCCTCACCGAGCTGATGACCGAAGCCGTCGCCGCCGCCGCCGAGCGGTCGCGCGAACTCGCCGGCTGAGCGACGAGCCGGGCTGCGGCGCCCCTCACCCTGCCGCGAACTTTTCCACCAGTGCGGCGTCGATGGCGCGGGCGCGGGCCGTCGCCGGACGCGCTTCGATCCGATCGAGATAGGCGGCGACCTCCGGGGTCGTCGGGAGAAGGCCGAACTTCGTCAGCCAGACGAGCGCCGGCCCCCAGAGCCCGTCGGCGACGGTGAAGCGCTCGCCGAGGAACCAAGGCCCGCCGGCCAATTGCCCGACGACCGTCGCGACGACGTCGTCGACCGAGCCGTAGCCGGCGGCGCGCTTCGGCGGATCCGGCCATTTCATCGCCTTCTGCAGGATCGCCGGCTCGACGCAGTTGCCGTAGAAGAACAACCAGCGCAGCAAGGGACCACGCAGCGGATCACCCGGCTGGGGGGTGAGGCCGGTCTCGGGAAAGAGATCGCCGAGATAGAGGGTGACGGCGCCGAGTTCGGTGATCACCGCCTCGCCGTGGCGAATCGCCGGCACCTTGCCCATCGGGTTCACCGCCAGATAGTCCGGCGACTTGTGATCCTCCCGATCCAGCGACAGCGGGTGGAGGTCGTAGGGGACGCCCAACTCCTCGAGCAGATGGAGCGTGCAGCTCGATCGCG
Organism: uncultured Alphaproteobacteria bacterium; assembly: GCA_937873675.1. GTDB lineage: Bacteria > Pseudomonadota > Alphaproteobacteria > Rhizobiales > Ancalomicrobiaceae > CALBKH01. The sequence goes on from CALMYM010000444.1 coordinate 30,434, forward strand.
AATTGGGCGCGTGGAAGAAGGTGATGTCGCGATCGGTCACGATATGGGTCCTCGCCGGCAGCCGGGCTCGCGAAGACTATCGAACAAATCGAGAACATATGCAAGCGACGGATGGCGCCGACCCGTGACCCCGGCGCAGAATTCCGCCGTGACCGGCCGAAATCCTTGCGCTTCCGCCCCCTCGGTGCTAGAGACCCGCCCGTTCCCACACGCCGACACCCCTGGAGGCACCGTGAGGGACGTCCGTCGTCGCGTCGCACGCCACCGTGCGTGGGTGGGACGAGGGTCGAGCGAGGGCCGGAGATCCGGCCCTTTTCATTCGAATTCACATGTGAGGTACACCATGAGCCGCAAGTCCTACGAGATCGAGGCCACGGTGCGTGAACGGGTCGGCAAGGGGGCCGCTCGTGAGCTGCGTCGTGAGTCCAGCGTGCCCGCCGTCATCTACGGCGACAAGAAGCCCCCCCTGGCGATCGCCCTCTCCTTCAAGGAGACGGACAAGCGTCTGCGCGCCGGCGGCTTCCTGACCACGGTCGCCACCGTCGTCGTCGGCGGTGAGAAGATCCGCGTGATCCCCAAGGATTACCATCTGCACCCGGTCAAGGACACGCTGACCCACGTCGACTTCCTGCGCATCTCCGACGACACCGTCGTCACCGTCTTCGTGCCGGTGCACGCGGTGAACCAGGAGAAGTCGGTCGGTCTGAAGCGCGGTGGCGCGCTGTCGATCGTCCATCACGAGATCGAGTGCCAGTGCCGCGCCGACTCCATCCCGGAGTCGATCGACGTCGACGTCACCGCCCTCAACATCGGTGGCTCGGTCCACATCGAGGACGTGAAGCTGCCGGAAGGCGTCAAGCCGGTGATCCACGAGAAGAACTACACCGTTCTCTCGATCACCGCGCCGGTCGGCTTCACCGAGACGGCCGAGGCCGCCGCTCCGGCCTCGGCCTGAGCGGTTCCCTGACCGGAGGCGTCGATGCTGCTCTTCGTGGGGCTCGGCAATCCCGGTCCGGACTACGCCCTCAACCGGCACAACATCGGATTCATGGCGGTGGACGTGATCGTCCGCCGCCATTCCTTTTCGCCCTGGCGGGCGAAGTTCCACGGTGAGGTCTCGGAAGGCACCATCGGCGGAGAGAAGGTCGTCGCGCTGAAGCCGATGACCTACATGAACGACAGCGGCCGCTCGGTCGCCGCCTGCGCGACGTTCTATAAAATCGAGCCCAAGGATTTCGTCGTCTTCCACGACGAACTCGACCTCGATCCCGGCCGCCTCAAGGTCAAGATCGGCGGCGGCCACGCCGGCCACAACGGCCTGCGCTCGATCCAGACTCATCTCGGCCCCGATTTCCGCCGGGTGCGGATGGGCATCGGCCATCCCGGCGCCAAGGAACGGGTCACCGGTTGGGTGCTCGGCAACTTCGCCAAGGTCGACCGCGACTGGCTGATCCCCCTCCTCGACGATCTCGCCGCAGCCGCGCCGAAACTGGTCGAACGCGACGACGTCGGCTTCATGAACCTCGTCTCGGGGGTGAAGCCGCAGACGGAGGCGAAGCCGGAGAAGCCGCGCCCGCCGACTCCCGCCGCGCCGGTCGGGCCGACCGAGACTGCGAAAAATGCCATGGCCGAGACGCTGAGGCGGCTTCTGGCGCAGAAGAAACGCTGAAACCGCCTCGCCACGCGCGATCTTCCTGCCGCTTCGTCTTGTCACGGCGGCCTTCGATCTCTATCTTACGCCGATCGGACTTGGCCGGACCCCGGGCTCTTTCGCCCGGATACTGTTTTCGGGCTCGCTCGACAGATCTCACCAAATTCGACCGACCCGAGCGACCGCCGTATGCGATCGTTCGACGACGCACGAGCTACGAAAAGGAAATCCACATGCCCGTCGGAACCGTCAAGTTCTTCAACGAAACCAAGGGTTACGGCTTCATTCAGCCGGAGGACGGCTCCAAGGACGTGTTCGTCCACATCTCCGCCGTCGAGCGCTCCGGCATGCGCACCCTGACGGAAGGCCAGAAGGTCTCCTTCGAGATCGAGATGGACCGCCGTTCCGGCAAGTCGGCGGCTGCCAACCTCGCCTCCGTCTGAGCGAAGAAACACGATCACGAGCCGGATTATCGGGGTCTTCCCGGTATCCGGCTCGTCGCATTTCGGCTATATGGCCTGCAACCGAACGGAAGTCGCGGAACGGATTCGTCGAATGGCCAAGGAAGAACTCATCCAATTCGAGGGGCTGGTGCTCGAGATTCTGCCGGATGCGCGTTTCCGCGTCCGCCTCGAGAACGGTCACGAGATCATCGCCTACACCGCGGGCAAGATGAAGAAGAACCGCATCAAGACGCTCGCGGGCGACCGCGTCACCGTCGAGATGTCGCCGTACGACCTGGAGAAGGGCCGTCTCGTCTTCCGTCATCGCGAAGCCCGTCCGGATGGCGCTCCGCCGCCGCCGCGGCCGGGTGGCGGACAGTTCCGCCGCCGCTGATCGACGTCGACAGAGGTTGCCGACGCCCCCGGCGGAGATCCCGCGCGGGGGCTTCGCCTTGAAAGTTCGAGGATTCCATGGGTTTCAAATGCGGCATCGTCGGCCTGCCCAACGTCGGCAAGTCGACGCTCTTCAACGCCCTGACCCGCACCGCCGCCGCCCAGGCGGCCAACTATCCCTTCTGCACCATCGAGCCGAACACCGGTGAAGTGGGCGTGCCCGACCCGCGGCTCTCCAAGATCGCGGCGATCGGCAAGTCGGCGCAGATCGTGCCGACCCGCATCACCTTCGTCGACATCGCCGGTCTGGTGCGCGGCGCCTCCAAGGGCGAGGGTCTCGGCAACCAGTTTCTCGCCAACATCCGCGAGGTCGACGCCGTCGTCCACGTGCTGCGCTGCTTCGAGGACGGCGACGTCACCCACGTCGAGGGACGCGTCGATCCGGTGGCCGACGCCGAGACGGTCGAGACCGAGCTGATGCTCGCCGACCTCGACAGCCTGGAGCGCCGCGTCGTCGCCACCCGCAAGAAGGCGGCCGGCGGCGATCGCGAGTCCAAGCACGTCCTGCCGATCATGGAGAAGGCGCTGGAGCTGCTCCAGAACGGCAAGCCGGTGCGGATGATGGAGGTCTCCCACGAGGACCGGCCGCTGTTCGACGGGCTGATGCTGCTGACCTCGAAGCCGGTGCTCTACGTCTGCAACGTCGAGGAGGCCTCGGCCGCCTCCGGCAACGCCCATTCGGCGCGTGTCGAGGAGATGGCCAAGGCGCAGGGCGCCAAGTCGGTCGTCATCTCCGCGGCGATCGAGGCGGAGGTCGCGCAGCTCTCCGACGAGGAGGAGATGGAGTTCCTGGAGGGCATGGGCCTGCACGAGCCCGGTCTCGACCGGCTGATCCGCGCCGGCTACGAACTCCTCGGCCTCATCACCTACTTCACCGTGGGCCCGAAGGAGGCGCGCGCCTGGACCATCGTCAAGGGCACCAAGGCCCCGGGCGCGGCCGGCGTCATCCATTCGGATTTCGAACGCGGCTTCATCCGCGCCCAGACCATCGCCTACGACGACTACGTCGCGCTCGGCGGTGAAGCGGCGGCCAAGGAGGCCGGCAAGGCGCGCGACGAAGGCAAGGAATACGTCGTCCAGGATGGCGACATCATGCTCTTCAAGTTCAACGCCTGACGCGAAGCCGGCCCGCTCGGCGGGCTTCGTCGGTCTCGAAGGCCCGCGCCACCGGCGGGCCTTTTCGTTTTTCGGCCGTGGGCCTCGGCATGTCGCCTCTCACGAGGCGAGATGCGGAACCGGTCTGCCCGACCGTGAGACGGTCGGGCCTTCGTCGTTGGAACGCTCTGCCGGAGCGTTTCGTCCCGGCCCCAGGGCCGGGACCACTCCCATCCGGCCTCGGCCGTGGGCCTCGGCACTGCCGACCTCGACGAGCCCCACCGGGGCTCGTCGTTCCGCTGCGCGGAACCGGTCGTCAGTCCTTCGCGCGCTCGACGTAGGAGCCGTCGGCGGTCATCACCACGACGCGGGTGCCGATGCCGACATGCGGCGGGACGGCGGTCTTGACGCCGTTCGACAGCATCGCCGGCTTGTAGGACGACGAGGCGGTCTGACCCTTGGTCACCGGCTCGGTGTCGACGATCTCGAGCGTGACGCGCGCCGGCAGTTCGATCGAAACCGGAACGTCCTGGTAGACCGCCACCTGGCACTCCATGTCTTCGACCAGATAGGCGGCCATGTCGCCCACCACGTCCTTGGGGACCACGATCTGATCGTAGGTCTCCTTGTTCATGAAGTGGAAGCCTTCGTCGTCGTTGTAGAGATAGGCGTAGGCGCGCTCGTCGAGCATGGCGCGCTCGACCTGCTCGGTCGTCTTCCAGCGCTCCGACACCTTCACGCCGTCGGAGATGCGGCGCATGTCGACCTGGGTGGTGGGAGTGCCCTTGCCGGGATGGAAGCTTTCGGCCGAGAGAACGACATAGAGCTTGCCGTCCATTTCGACGACGTTGCCCTTGCGGAGATTCTGCGCATTGACTCTCATGGATCCCGGACCTCTGTCGGCAATGGAAATGGGTCGCGCCGGCCCCGAGGGTCGCGCGTGGTCGGGTCTCCTCTCTCACTTCTGGCGTCATAAGGAAAGCGAAAAGTCATGAAAACCGCCACGCCCTGGTGGGATCCGGCCTCCCACGCCGACCGACGCCCGCTCCTTCTCGCCCGCAATCGGGTGAAATCGGCGATCCGCCGCTACTTCGAGGACGACGGTTTCACCGAGGTCGAGGCCACCTGCCTGCAGGTCTCCCCCGGCAACGAGACCCATCTCCACGCCCTCGGCGTCTGGGTCACCGGCGACGACGGTGAACGACGCCGGCGCTGGCTCCACACCTCGCCGGAATTCGCCATGAAGAAGCTGGTGGCCGCCGGCGAGACCAGGATCTTCGACTTCGCCCGCGTCTGGCGCAATCGCGAGGGCGGCCCCACCCACGCCACCGAGTTCACCATGCTCGAGTGGTACCGCGTCGGCGCGCCCTACGAGGTGCTGATGGAGGATGGCGCGAACCTCCTCGCCCGCACCGCCGCGACGGTCGGCACGACGCACCTCACTCATCGCACCCGCACCTGCGATCCCTTCCTGCCGCCCGAGCGCCTGACCGTCGCCGACGCCTTCACCGCCCACGCCGGCATCGATCTCCTCGCCACCCTGCCGGCCGACCCGACCGCCGAGCCGGACCGCGACGCCCTCGCCGCCGCCGCGACGGCGCGCGGCATCCACGTCGCCGAGGACGACGGCTGGTCCGACGTCTTCTCCCGCATCCTCGCCGAGAAGATCGAGCCGGTGCTCGGCGACGGCCGCGCCGTGATCCTCTGCGAATATCCCTCGCGCGAGGCCGCCCTGGCGCGGCCCTGCACCCACGATCCGCGCGTCGCCGAACGCTTCGAACTGTGGGCCTGCGGCGTCGAACTCGCCAACGCCTTCGGCGAACTGACGGACCCGGACGAACAGCGTCGCCGCTTCGTCATCGAGATGGACGCCAAGGAACGCATCTACGGCGAGCGCTACCCGATCGACGAGGACTTCCTCGCCGCGTTGCGCCTCATGCCGCCGACCAGCGGCATCGCCCTCGGCTTCGATCGGCTGGTGATGCTGGCGCTCGGCGCCCCGCGCCTCTCCGACGTGATGTGGATGCCGGAAGCGTGACGGCGAGGCGTCGCCTGCGGCGAGGCCGGTGCGGTGCGGCCCCGCGCGAGGCTGCCCCACCGACCCGCACCGTCGACTGTAATAGTATTCTCCCCCGTCTCGGGCCATTCTCCGGCGCCCGAGAAACGACGAGGACCGGATGAGCGGCGACCACCATCACGACCACGCGGCGCACGACCACGCGGCGCACGACCACGCGGCGCACGACCACGCGGCGCACGATCACCCCCACGATCACGCCGACTGCGGTCACGCCCATCACGACCATGGCCACGCACACGACCACGGCCATTCCCATGCCCACCACGGTCATTCCCACGCGCCGGCCGACTTCGGCCGCGCCTTCCTCGTCGGCATCGTGCTCAACACCGGCTTCGTGATCGTCGAGGCCGCCTTCGGCCTCTGGGGCAACTCGATGGCGCTCCTCGCCGACGCCGGCCACAATCTCTCCGACGTGCTGGCCCTGGTCGTCGCCTGGGTGGCGGCGCGCGCCTCGACGCGTCCGCCGAGCCCGCGCTTCACCTATGGCCTCGCCGGCACCTCGATCCTCGCGGCGCTGTTCAACGCCGTCTTCCTGCTCGTCGCCGTCGGCGCCATCGCGCTCGAAGCGGTGCAGCGTCTCCTCGCCCCCGAGCCGGTCGCCGGCATGACCATGGTGGTGGTCGCCGGCATCGGCATCGTCGTCAACGGCGCCACCGCGATGCTCTTCCACCGCGGCCACGGCGACGATCTCAACATCCGCGGCGTCTATCTGCACATGCTGACCGACGCGGCGATCTCCGCCGGCGTCGTCGTCGCCGGTCTGGCGGTGCTGGCGACCGGCCTCGCCTGGATCGATCCGGTCGTCTCGCTCGTCGTCGCCGCGCTCATCGTCTGGTCGACCTGGGGGCTGCTGGTCGAAAGCTCGGCGCTTTCGGTCGCCGCCGTCCCCGCCGGCATCGATCCCGCGGCGGGGCGCGCCCCTCTCCGCGCG
>CALMYM010000445.1 GCA_937873675.1 uncultured Alphaproteobacteria bacterium
AGATGCGGCCGAAGTGTTCGCGGTCGGGGAAGCCCTCGTCCTGGTTGGGCAGATTGGCGCCGCCACTGTCGACGAGATAGACGCAGGGCAACTCGTTCTTGGCGGCGATCTCCTGGGCGCGCAGGTGCTTCTTCACCGTGACGGGGAAGTAGGTGCCGCCCTTCACCGTCGCGTCGTTGACGACGATCAGGCACTCGCGGCCCTCGATGCGGCCGATGCCGGTGATGATGCCGGCGGAGGGCACCTCGTCGCGGTACATGCCCTGGGCGGCGAGCTGGGAGAGTTCGAGGAAGGGCGAGCCGCGATCGAGCAACAGGCGGATGCGATCTCGCGGCAGGAGCTTGCCGCGGGCGACGTGGCGCGCGCGCGCCGTCTCGCCACCGCCGGCGGCGATGCGGGCGGCGCGGGCACGCAGCTCGGCGACCTTGTCGGCGAGGGCGGCGTGGTTCTCGGCATAGGCCGACGAACGGCGGTCGATTTCGTCTTCGATCCTGGCCATCGAGGGTGTTCCCGTCCCTGTCCCGCGGTCGGCCGCGGTGGTTCGCTCGATTTATATGAACGAACGTTCGTTTTTATTTTTTCGGAAGTCAAGAGTCGATCGAAGTCCCTGCGACGAAGGTTCGAGGATCGAACATCGCGGCGAACCGGCGATCGAGGCATCGTTTCCGAGCCGTGGAGCATGGCGGAGGCGATCGGCCTCGGCAAGCGGGATGCTCGGTCGGGGGCGGACGGGGTGGGGAGGGGACGGCGGGAAGGATCGGCCGGCGGGCCGCGTCGCGGCCGGTGCGCCCGGGTGCCGAGATGGAGGATCGCGCCGCCGACGGGTGGCGCGATCGCTCGGAGCACGGGGTGACCCGGATCGCCTCAATCGGTGAGGCGCGCGGTTCCCGGAACCAGCCAGACGCAGTCCGTGAGATTGGGCTTGGTGACGGCCTTGGCGCGCCGAGCGACGGCGAAAGCGGAATGACGGCCGGCACGGGGGGTGTGATAGACGACGAACATGGGCGAGGCTCTTTCCGTATGGGACCGCGAGGTCGTGGCGGCACCAGATGGAGGCCGCTCGATCTTTCGAGGCCGCAACTCGGCTCACAGGCCGCGGGCAGAAGGCTCGGCGGGCTCGCTCCGCGACCGATGGCGCGACCGAGGGGCCGATCCGTCCGGATGTCGGCGCGTCGGTGAAGCGGACGACATCGAACTGAAGTTTTACCCCGACGGTGTCGGTCGACCAGTTGTGCGATGCAATAGCCGTATTGCGAAAAACGCATGATTCCAAGGGGAATGCCGTAGGTTTCGCATGGCTCTTTGCGCCCGCCGCGATTTGGTTCGCGGAAGTCTCGCTCTTGATTTCACTCATGGATCTCCGAAATCTCACGCCTGCACCCGGGCGGAGCTCGAAATCTCGCAAAAGCGAGAGATATTTCAATTTGGCGGGACCGGGGCGATGGACCGGCTGCGGGGATCGACGCCGCCGCACCCGGATGCGCGGGGGCGACGGCGACCGAGGGGCGAGGCGAGGGTCGAGCAAGCGCGCTTCCGTCGAGGCTCGTGGTTGATCTCCACTGGAATTTCATATGTGATATTGCGGATGGAGCGTCCGGGATGGCGACGCTCGTGATCGGGGGGACTCGTCTTGACCTATCATCGACTTGTCGCCGTGGCGGCCTTCCTCGGCGCCTCGTTGTCGTTCGCCGTCGCTCCGTCGTCGGCTCAACAGACGGGTCCGGGAACCTGGGTCCGGTGCGCCGTCGAGGACGGGATCTGCCGGGTGCCGTATCCGACGCAGGTGCGCTACGGAGCGAGATCGCGGTACGTCACGCGGGTGACGGGTGGCGCCATCGGTTGCGACAACAGAACCTTCGGCGATCCGCTCGCCGGCGTGGTCAAGGCCTGTGACTATTTCGCGCCGAAACCGGCGGCCCCGCAGCAGCGGGCGGCGGCGGGGGCGAATTGTCCGGCCCCGGGGTCCTTGCGTTCGCGCAACTCGTCGAGCCCCGTGAAGCTCACGGTGGCCAACAGTTCGTTTCGACCGCTCAAGATCTACTGGCTCGACTACCAGGGCGGGATGAAATTCTATCGCGAACTGGCTCACGGTCAGGACTACGTCCAACCGACCTATGTCGGCCATCCGTGGGTGGCGGTCGACCGCTCCGGGCGGTGCGTCGGTGGGCCGTTCACGCCGGGCGCGAACGGGACGCTCTGGGAGATCTTCGGCGACTGATCGTCGTGGGCGATCACCGCACGGCGCGCGCGGCCTCCGTGCCCCGCTTCGGTGAGGTCAGCCGAAGAGGGCGGCTTCGAGGGCGGCGATGTCGTCGATGACGAGGTCGGCGGCTTCCGCCAGGACGTCGCGGGTGCCGGTGCCGGTGAGGACGCCGACCCTTAGGCCGCAGCCGGCGGCGCGGCCCATGTCGAGATCGTGCAGCGTGTCGCCGACCACCGCGACCTCGTGCGGTTCGACGCCGACGGCGCGGCAGAAGGCGTGGACCATGCCCGGTTCCGGCTTGGGGCCGTGGCCGCTGTCGTAGCCGGCGACGAAGTCGATGACGTCGCCGAGGCCGAAGCGGGCGACGGTGGCGCGGATCGCCGCTTCGCCGTCGGAGGAGGCGATGCCGAGGGCGAGGCCGCGCGCATCGAGGCGCCCGAGGATGGCGGCGAGGTCGCCGACCGGGACCATGTCGTCGACCGAGGCGCGGAACAGGTCGTCGAGGGCGCGGGTGAGCATCGGCACGGTGAAGCGGGCGCCGGCGGCGACCCAGATGCGGGCGATGTCGAAGGCCGAGCCGGCGGCGAGCAGCGAATGGGCATTGGCGGCGCGGCCGGTCTCGTCGACGCCGCCGACATGATAGAGGCGCGCCGCGAGACGCGGATCGCCGGCGGAGGCGAGGTCGACCGCGGCGCGGTTCACCGGGCCCCAGCTCGCCCAGTAGTCGAGGAGGGTGCCGTCCTTGTCGAAGAGGATGGCCCTGGGGGTGCCCATCGCCTCATGCGTCTCCGTCGAGCACGAGAAGGTCCTCTCGCGCGAAGCTCAGTTTCACCGCCTCGCCCTGTTTCGGCAACGCCACGCTCGGCTGGTTGAAGCTGTCGAGGGTGATGGTCTGGGCGTCGAGGCGGATGCGGATGCGCACCACCGCGCCGAGGAAGGCGACATCCTCGACGATGCCCGGCAGGGTGTCGGACTGCGCCGTCCCGTCGCCGAGGTTCACCGCCTCGGGGCGCAGCGCCACCGTCACCTCGTCGCCGGCGCGGCGGCCGACGATCGGCTTCGCCGTGGCGACGTCGCGCCCGTCGAGGGTGAGACGGCCGGCGGTGGCGTCGACCACCACAGCGGTCATCAGATTGAGGGTGCCGACGAAGGAGGCGACGAAGCGGGTGCGCGGGAAGTTGTAGACCTCGAAGGGGGTGCCGACCTGTTCGGCCCGTCCCTCGTTGAGGACGACGATGCGATCGGACATCGACAGCGCCTCCTCCTGGTCGTGGGTGACGAAGATGGTGGTGATGCCGAGTTCCTTCTGCAGCGCCCGGATCTCCTCGCGAAGCGAGACGCGGATCTTGGCGTCGAGCGCCGAGAGCGGCTCGTCGAGAAGGAGGACCTGCGGCTTCACCGCGATGGCGCGGGCGAGCGCGACGCGCTGCTGTTGGCCGCCGGAGAGCTGATAGGGGTAGCGGTCGCCGAGCTGCGGCAGCTTGATCAGGTCGAGCATCTCGCCGACGCGGGTGCGGATCTCGGCGGCGCTCTTCTTGGCGACGCGCAGGCCGAAGGCGATGTTCTGCGCCACCGTCATGTTGGGGAAGAGGGCGTAGGCCTGGAACACCATGCCGACGTCGCGTTTGGCCGGCGGCAGGTGGGCGACCTGTTTGCCGTCGATGGCGATCGAGCCGGCGGTCGCGGTCTCGAAGCCGGCGATCATGCGCAGGATGGTGGTCTTACCGCAGCCCGAGGGGCCGAGGAAGGAGACGAACTCACCGCGCTCGACCGCGAGGTGGAAGTCGTGGACGACGGTGACGGGCCCGAAGGACTTCTTCAGTCCGTGAATGTCGATGAAGCTCATCCGGCCCCCGATCACGATTTCGATCCGGTACCGCGGGCGGCACCGAAGACCTGGATGAGGCCCATGCAGGCCCAGGTGACGACGAAGGCGATGATCGCCAGAGCCGCCGGTTCGTAGGCGCGATTGGCGCCGACCAGTTGCAGATACGGACCGAAGGCCGGCCGATCGAGCAGCGCGGCGAAGGTGAACTCGCCGATGACGATGGCGAAGGTGAGGAACGCCCCCGACAGGATCGCCGAGCGGATGTTGGGAAAGATCACCCGGAAGAGGATCGTCGCCCAACCGGCGCCGAGGCTCTCGGCGGCTTCCGTCAGGGTGCGCACGTCGATGGCCCTGAGGCCGGTGTCGACCGAGCGGTACATGTAGGGCAGGGCGAGCGTGACATAGCCGAAGGCGAGCAGCAGGTCGGTGCCGCGCCGGGTGTCGGTGAGCGGCAGCCAGCTCTGCGAGTTGTACATGCGCAGGTAGCCGAAGACGATGACGATCGCCGGGATGACCAGCGGCAGGAGAGTGACGAACTCGACCACCGGCCGGAGCTTGGGCAGGCGCAGCTGCACCCAGTAGGCGGTCGGCACCACGAGCAGGACGCCGATGGCGATGGTGACCAGCGCCAGCATCACCGAATAGCTGAACGACTCCTGGAAGCGCGGATCGCCGAGGACGACCTTGTAGGCCTCGAAGGAGTAGACGCCGCGCTTCATACGCATCGAGAACTCGAGCGTGCCGATCAGCGGGATCAGGAAATAAGCGGCGCCGAGGATCATCGCCAGCCAGGGGCCGAAGGTCGATTTCTTCATCGCGACCACCTCTCGGCGCGACCGCGCAGCCAGATGTAGGCGACGTTGGAGACGCCGGTGATGAGGATCATGCCGAGCGCCAGGGCGTAGCCGAGGTTCTGATTGTGCAGCACGTCACCGCGGATCTGGGCGTAGAGCAGGATGGTGACGATGTTGAGCGACGAGCCGGTCAGCGCGTAGGCGGTGGCGACCGCGCCGAAGGCGTTGGCGAAGAGCAGCAGCGTCGCGCCGAGCAGGCTCGGCCACAGGACGGGTAGGCCGATCCAGCGCCAGTACTGGAAGGTCGAGGCGCCGAGGATCTGCGAGGCCTCGCGCCATTCCTTCTTCAGACCGTCGAGGGCGGGCGTGAGGATCAGCACCATCAGCGGGATCTGGAAGTAGAGGTAGGTCAGCGTCAGGCCGAGGAAGCTCAGGAGGTTGAAGCCGGTCGCATAGAGGTTGAAACCGAACCAGGTCGACAGCGCCCAGGTGACGAGGCCGGTGCGCCCGAGCGTCGCCAGGAAGGCGAAGGCGAGCGGCACGCCGGCGAAATTGGAGGCGACGCCGGAGAAGGTCATCAGCGTCGGCCGGATCCAGCCGGGCAGGCCACCGCCGACGGCGGCATAGGCGAGGAGGGCGCCGATGATCGCGCCGCCGATCGCGGACGCGGCCGAGATCTCGATCGAGATGCGATAGGCGGCGACGATCGAGGGATGGGTCAGATCGCGCAGGTTCTGCAGCGTGAACTGACCGTCGGCGGTCTGGAAGGCGCCGACGATGAGGAAGGCGGTCGGCAGGATCAGGAACAGGACGGCGAAGAGAAAGAACGGGGCGACGCCGAACCACGCCCATGGCAGGCCGGATCCGCCCGCGTGGCGGACGGTGGCTGTCGATGGTTCTGACACGCGTCGGATCCCCTCGCTCGGACGCCGGATCGCCGGTCGCCGCGGTACACTCCGCGGCGGGTGGCGCGACGACACGGACCGGCCGCCGATCGTGTCGATCGGCGGCCGGGAACGTGCCTCACTTGGTGACGTTGGCGCCGACGACGGCGTCCCACTGCTTGGTGATCACTTCCTTGGCCGCCGACTGTTCGGCGAGCGTCGGGAAGGTCGCCTTGGCATAGGCCTCGGCCGGCGGCAGCTTGGCGAGCAGGTCGGCCGGGATCTTGCCCTTGGAGGCGAGATCGTTGAAGCGGATCGGGTGGCAGTAGCCCTTCAGCCAGCCGATCTGGCCCTCGTCGGAATAGAGGTGCTCCATCCACAGCTTGGCGGCGTTCGGGTGAGGCGCGTAGGCCGAGATCGCCTGGACGTAGACGCCGGCGACGACGCCGGTCTTGGGGATGACGACGTCGACCGGCGGGTTGCCCTTGAGGGTGTCGCGGTCGGCGAGGGCGTTGTAGTCCCAGCGGATGACGACCGGGGTGGCACCCTGCGCCAGCGAGGCGGCCTTGCCGATGACCGGCACGAAGTTGCCGGCCTTGTTCAGCTTGGAGAAGAAGTCCAGACCGGCGGCGCCGGCCTTGGCGGCGTCACCGCCCGCAGCCGAGAGGCCGGCGGCGTAGACGCCCTGGATCGCCTGCGAGGAGGCGCGCGGATCACCGGCGAGCGCCACGGCGTTCTTGAATTCGGGCTTCAGGAGGTCGGCCCAGTCGGTCGGCGATGTCTTGACGATGTCCTTGTTCACCTCGAAGGCGAGGACGCCGTAGTAGTCGCCGTACCAGAAGCCGTCGGCGTCCTTGGCGGTGTCGGGAATCGAGGCCCAGGTCGCGACCTTGTAGGGCTGGATCAGGCCGTCGGCCTTGGCGGAGGGGCCGAAGGACAGGCCGACGTCGATGACGTCCGGGGCCTGCGGGCCCTTGTTGCCCTTGTTGGCCTTGATCGCCTCGATCTCGTCGCCGGAGCCGGCGTCGGGGTTGAGCTCGTTGACGGTGAGACCGTACTTCTTCTTGAAGCTGTCGATCAGACCGCCGTAGCCGCACCAGTCGTGGGGCAGGGCGATGACGGTGAGCTGGCCTTCCTTCTTGGCGGCGGCCACCAGTTCGTCCATCGACTGGGCCGAGGCGGTCCCGGCGAAGCCGGCGAGGCCCACGGCGGCCACGGAAATCATCAGAGCACGATCGATCTTCATCACTTGCGACACCCCTTACCTTGCAACCCCGTCTCACCGACCCGGTCGGCGTTCGGTGAACATCTTCGCGAGATGCCCGACAAAGTTGGCTACCAAGACGAGACGACACTTTCGTGTCGGGCGAAACGCTGGGATTCCCGCGGCCTCTCGGGTGGCCTTCGATGATGACGACACCGTCACGAGATCGTCACGAGGCGGCCAGTAGGCCCGATCGCCGGACGTACGGTCAAGAGGGGGAGCCGACTTTGGTCGCACGAGTTTTCGGCAGGTGGCAGCCCCTACCGGAGCGGGTGGCGAGGCGTGTCGCAGAGGCGTCGTGGCGGCTTCAGCCGCGGGCGATGAGGCCGTCGGCGCGCGCCTGGACGTCGCGCATGCAGCGCTCGAAGAGAGCGCGCTCGGCCGGCTCCAGCGCGGCGAGGAGGTCGTCTTCGCGGGCCCGCACCAGCGGCACGATGCGCCGGTAGAGCGTTCGCCCGGCGGGGGTCAGCGACAGGATCTTGGCGCGACGGTCGCTGGCGTGGTCGTCGCGGCGCAGGAGGCCGCGCTCCTCGAGGCGGGCGACGGCGCGCGACACCTGCATCTTGTCGAGGGTCGAATAGGGGCCGATGTCGCGGGCCGACATGGTGCGGTTGGTGCCCAGCGCGGCGATCACCCGCCATTCGGCGCGGGTGAGGTCGAAGCGGTCGGCGTAGAGCTGGGAGACGGCGAGCGACACCCGCTCGGCGAGGACCGCCAGACGATAGGGAAAGAAGCCGGCGAGATCGAAACCGTCGACGCCGCCGCGGCCGCGATCGCCCTCCGGCTTCGCCTCCGCATCCGTCGTCTCGAGCTCGTCGCCGCGCGCCATGGGGTCCGTCCGATCGAGTATCCGTTGTTACCATCTTCGCGGGTGCGAGACGGCGCTGCGGCGGGCAAACTGCGACGTGCTCTCGGGAAGCGCTTCGCCGACGACGACAATATCGGCTGAAATGGTGGGCCTTCGCAAGTCTCCGACGGGTGCGGCGCGATGCCGTGAACGGGTTTTTCGTTCGCCATACGAACGACGGTGGCGAATGCGATCCGGACAGCTTGCCGCAGATGGTAACAGTTGTTACCGATTGGGCAGACGGACGCCAGATCCGAGGGGAGACGCCCATGATCGTGGAGAAGATCCACCACGTCGCCTACCGCTGTCGCGACGCCAAGCAGACGGTCGAGTTCTACGGCCGCATTCTCGACATGGACCTGATCGGCGCCATCGCCGAGGACAAGGTGCCGTCGACCAAGGCGCCCGACCCCTACATGCACATCTTCCTCGATGCGGGGATGGGCAACATCCTCGCCTTCTTCGAGCTGCCCAATTCGCCGCCGATGGGACGCGATCCCAACACGCCGGACTGGACGCAGCACATCGCCTTCCAGGTCGCCGACACGAGCGTGCTCGACCGGGTCAAGGCGCGGTGCGTCGAGGCGGGGATCGACGTGGTCGGGCCGACCGATCACGCCATCTTCAAGTCGATCTACTTCTTCGATCCGTCGGGTCACCGGCTGGAGCTCGCCGCCTGGACGACGACGCCGGAGGAGATGGCGAAGATGAAGGCGGTCGCCCACGAGATGGTCGACGAATGGGCGGTCACCAAGAAGCCGCCGCGTCACACCGCCTGGCTGCACGAGAAGGAATTCGGGGCCGACTGATCCCGAGCGATTCCGCACAGACGAGCCCGTCGCGACCGGACCCGGAACGGGCCGGCGACGGCGGGCCGCCCCCGGGGGAGGGCATCCATGCTGAAGACCTACAGCTATCCGAAGTTCGCCTATCGGCGCTCGGCGGAACAGGCGGAGGGCCGTGTCGCCCGTCATCCGGTGGTGGTGATCGGCGCCGGTCCGATCGGCCTGACCGCGGCGCTCGATTTCGGCAAGCGCGGCATCGCCACGGTGGTGCTCGACGACAACGACACGGTGTCGATCGGCAGCCGCGCCGTCTGCTACGCCAAGCGACCGCTGGAGATCTGGAACCGCCTCGGCTGCGCCACGCCGATGGTGGCGAAGGGCGTGTCGTGGAAGGTCGGCAAGGTCTTCTTCGAGAACGACCTGCGCTACCGGTTCGACCTCCTGCCGGAGGCCGATCACGAGATGCCGGCGATGATCAATCTCCAGCAGTACTATCTCGAGGAGTACATGATCGCCGCCTGCGGCGAGCTTCCGAACGTCGACCTGCGTTGGAAGCACAAGGTGATCGCGCTGCGCCAGGAGGCGGACCACGCGGTCCTGACGGTGGAGACGCCGGACGGGGTCTTCACCCTGGAGGCCGACTGGGTGGTGGCCTGCGACGGCGCCAATTCCGACACCCGCAAGATGGTCGGGGCGGAGTTCACCGGCCGCTTCTTCCAGGATCGATTCCTCATCGCCGACGTGGTGATGAAGGCCGACTTCCCGACCGAGCGCTGGTTCTGGTTCGACCCGCCGTTCCATCGCAACCAGTCGACGCTCCTGCACAAGCAGTCCGACGACGTCTGGCGCATCGACTTCCAGCTCGGCTGGGACGCCGATCCGAACGAGGAGAAGAAGCCGGAGAAGGTCATCCCGCGGCTGAAGGCGATGCTCGGCGAGGAGACGGAGTTCGAACTCGAGTGGGTGTCGATCTACCAGTTCGCCTGCCGCCGAATCGACGAGTTCCGCCACGGCCGAGTGATCTTCGCCGGCGACGCGGCGCATCAGGTGTCGCCCTTCGGGGCGCGCGGCGCCAACACCGGTGTCCAGGACATCGACAACCTCGGTTGGAAGCTGAAGCTCGTCCTCGACGGCGCGGCGCCGGAGCGGCTCATCGACAGTTATCACGAGGAGCGCGCCTTCGCGGCCGACGACAATCTCCTGCAGTCGACGCGCTCGACCGACTTCATCACGCCGAAGAGCGAGATGAGCCGGCGGTTCCGCAACGCGGTGCTGGAAGCCCCCGCCGGTCACCCCTTCGCCCGGCCGCTGGTCAATTCCGGCCGCCTGTCGACACCGACGCCCTATGTCGCCTCGTCGCTCAACACGCCGGACGAAGACGTCTTCGTGAGCAAGATGGTGCCGGGGACGAACTGCGCCGACGCGCCGGTGAGCGTCGACGGGCGCGACGACTGGCTGCTCCATCACCTCGGTGACGGCTTCACCGTCCTCACCTTCGGTGCGGCGCCGGCGAAGGTGGTGCGCCGGGGCGAGATCGAGGCGAAGGTCGTGTCGATCGGCGAGGATCTCGTCGACGGGAAGGGGCTCGTCGCGGCGCGCTACGACGGTGCGCCCGGCACCACCTACCTCGTTCGTCCCGATCAGCACGTCGCCGCGCGCTGGCGCAGCTTCGACGCCGTGAAGATCGCCGTCGCCATCGCCCGCGCCTCGGCCGCTGGAGGAGAGACGCCGTGAACCTGAACCTCGACCCCAACATTCCCGATCCCGACGGCTTCTATCAGGAGCTGATCGACAGCCAGCGCGACATGACCGACGCTCAGGCGCAGATGATGAACTGCAAGCTCATTCTCGTTCTCGCCAACCACATCGGCGACCGCGCCGTGTTGAGGGAGGCGTTGAAGGTCGCCGGCGGGGCCGGCGGGCGCCCGTGGGGCG
>CALMYM010000446.1 GCA_937873675.1 uncultured Alphaproteobacteria bacterium
GCTCGGGCGCCCGCCGGGGTTCATGGTCGCCGGCGTGCCGGCCCACGTCGACGGGCGGATGCTCGGGATTTCGGCCGACGCCGGCGCGAGCATCGTCAATGCCGACCGCATGTGGCACTACACCGAGGGCCTCCGGAACTGGGACCCGATCTGGGTGAACCACGGCATCCGCATCCTGCCGGGGCCGTCGTCGATGTGGTTCGACGCCCTCGGCCGCCGGCTGCCGGCACCGAACTTCCCCGGCTACGACAGCCTCGCCACCCTCGCCCACATCATGGGTACCGGGTTCGATCACACCTGGTTCGTCACCACCCAGGCGATCGTGCGCAAGGAGTTCGCGCTGTCCGGCTCCGAGCAGAACCCGGACCTCACCGGGCGCGACCTGCGCCTCGTCCTCGGCCGTGCATTCGGCAAGGCGGCGCCGGGGCCGGTCGAAGCGTTCAAGCGGCACGGGGCGGATTTCGTCGTCGCCGACACGCTCGCCGACCTCGTCGCCGGTATGAACCGCATCGCCGGCAGCGACCATCTGAAGCTCGCAGAGATCGGGCGACGGCTCGCCGGGGGGGAGCGGGAGATCGCCAATCCGTTCGGCAAGGCCCCGAGGGTGATCGCCCCCCGCCCCCCCCGCCGCTATCTCGGCGACCGGCTGATCCGCACGGCGAAGCCGCATCGCCTCCTCGATCCGGCCTTCGGACCGCTGATCGGGGTGAAACTCTCGATCCTGACGCGCAAGACGCTCGGCGGGCTCGAGACCGATCTCGGCGCCCGTTGCCTCAGGCGCGTCGAGGGCGCACGCGGCGCCGAGGCGATGCCGGGGCTCTATGCGGCGGGCGAGGTCGCCGGATTCGGCGGCGGCGGCATGCACGGCTACCGCAGCCTCGAAGGTACCTTCCTCGGCGGCTGCCTGTTCTCCGGCCGACAGGCGGGACGCACCGCGGCGGCCGACATCGCCTGACGGTCGGTATCAGAGATCCTTCGCCGCCCGGCGCACCTCGCGGTCGAGAGCCTGGAGGAAGGTCTGGCGATCCTTCGGAGCGAAGGGGCGCGGACCGCCGGTGACCGCGCCGGCCGAGCGCAGGTCCTCCATCAGATCGCGGGTGGCGAGCGCCATGCCGATCGAGGCGGCGTCGAAGGTGCGACCATTCGGCGCGACCACCCGGGCGCCCGCCTTCACGCAGCGATCGGCGAGCGGCACGTCGGCGGTCACCACCACCGCTCCTTTCGCGGCGCGTTCGGCGATCCAGTCGTCGGCGACGTTCAACCCCTGCGCGACGACGACTCGCTCGACCAACGGATCATCAGGTAATCTCATCCATGAATTCGATACGAAAAACGCTTTCAGCTTCATTCGTCCTGCGACACGCAAGATTTCATCTTTCACGGGGCAGGCGTCGGCATCGACGTAGAGTATGACGGGCACGGCTTCTCGCTTACGTGGCGTAATACGGTGACGACATCGGTCCCCTTTAGGGGAAATCCCTGATGTCATTTGTTGAAGGGCACGGGAAATCCCGGATCGCGGTCGAAGTTCTTCGGTGAATTTAACACCCCGTCAACCCTATCGGGGCGAGATTGTCCCATCGCACGGTTTCGCGGGGAACTTTCATGCGCCTTCGTACACGCTTCGCGCTCGGCATCGGAGCCGGCATCACGGCCGCCGTCGCACTCTGCGTCGGCACGGGAATGTGGTTCATCGGTGGACTGATCCAGGACGACGTCCAGCGCCAGTTGGCCGCCGGATCGCGCCAGTTCAACGCCGAGATCGCGGCCCAGGCGCAGCGCGCCCAGTCGATGGCCCGTCTCGTCGCCCACGTGCCGACCTTCGTCGACGCCTTCGCGGCGCAGAACCGCGAGGCTCTCGGTAAGATGCTGCTGCCGGCCTTCCCGACGATCAAGGAAGACGGCTTCGACCAGTTCCAGTTCCATCTGCCGCCGGCGACCTCCTTCCTGCGGGTCCACAAGCCGGAGAAGTTCGGCGACGATCTCTCCGGCTTCCGCAAGACCGTGGTGGAGGCCAATCAGGGCCGCCGCGAGGTGCGCGGCCTCGAGGGTGGCGTCGCCGGCATGGGCATCCGGGCGGTCAGCCCGGTGACCAGCGACGGCAAGCATCTCGGTACCGTCGAATTCGGATTCGGCTTCGACAAGGAATTCGTCAAGGCCTTCACCGAACGCACCGGCCTGCGCCTGTCCCTCCTCGTCGACACGACGGAGAAGGACGGCACGCCGAAGCGCAAGCTGCTCGCCTCGAGCTTCCCGGCCGATCACGCCCTCTCGGCGGCGATCCTGGACGGCGAGAGCGGCCGTTACGAGACGACCTCGTTCGAGAACCGGTCGTGGACGGTCGCCGGTGAGCCGCTCACCGATTTCTCCGGCAAGCGCGTCGGCACCTATGTGATGGCGGCGGATCGCACCGATCTCGACGCGGCGCGGACGCGGGCGATGCTGATCTTCGGCGTGTTGGCGGCGGCGATGATGGTCGGCGGCGTCGCCATGGCCGTCTGGCTGCAGCACGACGTCGGCCGGCCTCTCACCGCACTCACCGGCGCGATGAAGACGATCGGCGAAGGCGGCAAGGCGGTCGGCCTGCCCGCCCCCGGCCCGATCGACGAGATCGCCGCCATGGTCCATGCGGCGCAGTCGCTGGAAGAGGCGGTCACGGCGCGGCACCAGGGCGAGATGCAGGCGCGCGAAGAGGCCGAGCGTCGCAGCCGCCGCGGCGTCCGCCGCGAGGAGCGCACGCAGACCTTCGGCCGCTCGATCGAGAAGCTGCTCGGCGACATGTCGACCGCGGCCGACCGTATGGAAGCGACGGCACGCGAGATGAACGCGGTCGCCGAACGCACCGCATCCCGCTCCGGCGATGCGGCTCGCGAGGCGGAATCGACCTCGCGCACCGTCCAGGCCGTCGCCGCGGCGAGCGAGGAGCTGGCGAGCTCGGTGCACGAGGTGCTGGGCCGGGTCGACCGCACCGCCGAGATCGCCGAACGAGCCCTGAACGAGGCCGGGAGCACCGATCAGGTGGTCCGCAATCTGGCGACGAGCGGCGCGCGGATCGGCGAGGTGGTCGAACTCATCAACACCATCGCCTCGCAGACCAATCTCCTGGCGCTCAACGCCACCATCGAGGCGGCGCGCGCCGGCGAGGCCGGCCGCGGCTTCGCCATCGTCGCGACCGAGGTCAAGGCGCTGGCCAACGAGACCACGCGGGCGACCGAAGCGATCAGCTCTCAGGTCGCCCACATCCAGGGCGACACCCAGAGGGTCGTCGACGCGATCGGCTCGATCGGCGACACCATCCGTGAGTTGACCGAGATCGCCCGCGACATGGCCGGCACCATGGGCGACCAGGATCTCGCCACCAAGGAGATCGCCCAGAACATCCAGCAGGCGGCCGACGGCACCCGCATGGTCTCCAACGGCATCGGCGCCGTCGGCGAGGATGCCGGCCACACCGGCCGTGCCGCCGCCGGGGTGCTGTCCACGGCGCGCGAACTCGGCGAGTTCCGCACCGCGCTGCATCGCGAGATCAGCGTCTATATCGACGACCTCAAGCAGGTGTGAGCCGGCTCGCGGATCGCACGACGAAGGGGCGGCGCCATCGGCGTCGCCCTTCTTCGTTGGCGCCGGCCGTCGAGCCCCGGGGTCATCCGGCGAGGTCGGCCCAGTTCACCTCGTGATCGGTGTGCTTGGGCTTGCCGCCGGCGCGCTTCACCGCATCGACGACGTCGTCGATCGTCAGGTTCGCCGGCACGTCGCGGACCTCGTAGACCACCACGCCGCCGGTGGTGGGGCCGGCTTCGGCGCTCTTCAGCGCCTTGGTCACCGCCCCCTCGTAGGCGACCTTCACCATGTGTACCGCCATGATCGCGATCCTCTCGTCGGGTTTCGTCGTCTTTCGACCGGACATGGTCGAGAGCCCGACACGAACGTTGGGTTCGCGCCGGGTTCGAACGGTCACTTCGCAGGGATCGTGCCGATCTCGGTGGAGAACCACCCTCGCGCATGGCCGACATACGAGGCGACCCGAGACGGCGCGACGCGCGGCCGATTAGGATCACACCCCATGCAGATCACCACGCTCCTCGCCTCGGCCGTCGCCGGATGTCTCTATGTCGTGTCGCCGGGGCCGGCGGTGCTGGCGCTCGTCGGCATCGGCGCGGCCAAGGGGCGACGACCGGCGTTGTTCTTCCTCGCCGGGCATCTCTTCGGCGATCTGCTGTGGTGCTCGCTCGCCATCCTGGCGCTGGTCGGGGCGCAGGTCTTCGATCCGCTGCTGTTCGATCTGGTGGCGCTGGCCTGCGGCCTCTATCTCGGCCACCTCGGCTGGCGGGCGGTGAACGCCGCCTCGGCGCGCGGCGCCGACGACCTCATCGGCCACCATCCCTATCGCCGCGGTGTGATGTTCGGGCTGACCAATCCGAAGAGCTATCCGGTGGCGCTGGCCATGTTCACGGCGCTCTTCACCGGCCAGTCGGAGAGCCTCTCCTTCGACGCCATGCCGGCGCTCCTCGCCGCCGCCTTCCTCGGCTTCCTCGCCGGCGACGTCATTCTCGCCTGGCTGGTCGGCACGTCGATCATGCGCCGGCTCTACCTCACCCACGCGGTGTGGATCGTGCGCATCACCGGCGGCCTCTTCCTCGGCTTCGCCGCCGCGACGCTGTGGGACGCGGTGCCGCGGCTGTGGGCGCGGGTGTGAGGGGCCGATGGCGGCGATGCACGATCCCGACGGCGAGACGATCGTCACCGAGCGTCTGATCCTCGGACCGCACCGCGCCGCCGACCTCGACGGCTATGCCCCGTTGTGGGTGCTTCCGCCGGAGGGGCGATCGTTCACCTCGGTGCTCGACCGCGAAGGCGCCTGGGCGCGGCTGTTGCGGCTCGTCGGTCATCGGCAGGTCTTCGGCTCCGCGCCGTTCCTGGTCAGGGATCGGGCGAGCGGCGAGATCATCGGCGAGGTCGGGTTCGCCCGATTCGAACGCGGGCTCGGGGCCGACTTCGACACGGCAGCGGAGGCGATGTGGATCCTGGCGCCACAGGCGCGGCACGGCGGTATCGGCACCGAGGCGATGACCGCGGCGGCAGCGGCTTTCGACGCCCGCTTTCCCGGCGCGCGCAGCGTCTGCATGATCGATCCGATCAACACCGTGTCGCTGCGCCTCGCCGCACGCCTCGGCTTCACCGCCTATCGGGGGGTGATGCGGCGAGGGATGGAGCTCGACCTCTTCGAACGGATCGGTAGGGCGCGGGTCAATTCGTGATGCGCTGATCGACGTGCCGCTCACGGGCACTCGGGCAGCGCTAGAAGATTATTGGGCTGGATCCCGTCGGACACAGTCTTGAGATATTTGTGACCGGCTTCGGTCTTGGCCACGATGACGTCCGCCCGCTTGCCTGCAGCGTAGGTCCAGAAGGCCCAAGTGCCGTTCTCGATGCCGACGATCGCTTCGGCGACAGTCAACTTCCAACGTCCTCCGTCGGGATTGGTACCGCCGATGTTTCGAATACGCTCATGTGCGCTCTGGCGATCCGACTTGTTGATGCATTGGATCTGAACAGACATGGCCATGGCTCCGCTCCTCTTGCCGCAGGTTCGGAGACAATGTGTAGCCTTCAATTTTGACCATCGACACCAATTTGACACGACTACTGATTGTACTGCGGGCGTTCACAGACGGAAAACCCCGCGCCGGGGAGATCGGCGCGGGGTCTCGTCTCGCTCCGTCGGAGCGTCGGCTCAGGCGGCGAGCGCCATGGCGGTCGGCAGGAGGTCGTAGCCGAGGGCTTCGGCCACCGCCGCGTAGGTGACGCGGCCGGCGTGGACGTTGAGGCCGGCGGCCAGATGCGGATCCTCGGCGATGGCGCGCTTCCAACCCTTGTCGGCGAGCGCCAGGGTGAAGGGCAGGGTCGCGGCGTTCAGCGCGAAGGTCGAGGTGCGGGCGACGCCGCCGGGCATGTTGGCGACGCAGTAGTGGACGACGCCGTCGACGACGTAGGTCGGGCGGGAGTGCGTCGTCGGGCGCGAGGTCTCGGTGCAGCCGCCCTGGTCGATCGCCACGTCGACGATGACCGAACCGCGCTTCATGGTCTTGAGCATTGGCCGGGTGATCAGCTTCGGCGCGGCGGCGCCGGGGATCAGCACGGTGCCGATGACCAGATCGGCGTCGGCGACGAGGTCGGCGATCGCTTCGCGGGTCGAATAGGCGGTCTTCAGACGGGCGCCGAACTGGACGTTGAGGCGACGCAGCACGTCGAGCGAGCGATCGACGACGGTGACGTCGGCGCCCATGCCGAGCGCGATGGTGGTGGCGTGGGTGCCGGAGACGCCGCCGCCGAGGACGACGACCTTGGCCGGCGCGACGCCGGGCACACCGCCCATCAGGATGCCGCGGCCCTTGGAGGCGTTCTCCAGCGCATGCGCGCCGACCTGCGCCGCCATGCGGCCGGCGACCTCGGACATCGGGGTGAGCAGCGGCAGACCGCCGGTCGGCGAGGTCACCGTCTCGTAGGCGATGCAGGTGGCACCGCTGTCGACGAGATCGCGGGTCTGCTCCGGATCGGGGGCGAGGTGGAGATAGGTGAAGAGGGTCTGGCCGGGGGAGAGCTTCTTGCGCTCGACGGCGAGCGGCTCCTTGACCTTGACGATCATCTCGGAGCCCGCCCAGATCGCGTCGGTCTCGTCGGTGATCTGCGCGCCGGCCTTGAGGTAATCCTTGTCGGCGATGCCGGCACCCTTGCCGGCGCCCTTCTCGACCAGCACCTGATGGCCGTGGGCGACGAGCTCACGCACCGAGGCCGGCACCAGGCCGACACGATCTTCGTGGTCCTTGATTTCCTTGGGCACACCGATGCGCATGGGACGATCCTCCTCGGGGTCGATCGGCGAGATCCCCGTCGCCGTCGAACGATGTTCGAATGATGCGGCCGTTCACGCGCAATTTCTCGCCGAAGAGGGGATTTCAAACGTTTCGAAACGGTGATAAATTCGGCCGTATATCAACTTTATCGAATTTTCTGCCGATGACGTATCCGTCAACCTCCCTCGACGATCGCGACCGCCAGATCCTCTCCGAGCTGCAGACCGACGGCCGGCTGACCAATGCCGAGCTGGCCGAGCGGGTGCATCTTTCGGCCTCCGCCTGTCTCAGGCGGGTGAACATCCTGATGGAGAGCGGCCTCGTCGCCGGCACCCATCTGGTGCTCGACCAACAGGAGGCGGGGTTCGAGGGCACCGCCTACGTGTCGATCACCCTGGACAGCCAGGACCGCGCCCGCCTCGACGCCTTCGAGGCCAAGGTGCGCCACGTCGCCCAGATCCAGGAGTGCTATCTGCTGGCCGGCCAGTCGGACTATCTGATGCGGGTGATCTTCCGCGACATGGCCGACCTCGAGCGCCTGCACTCGGAGGTGCTGACCCGCCTGCCAGGCGTCGTGCGGGTGCAGTCGCAGCTGACGCTGAGGACGGTGAAGCGCACGACGCGGGTGCCGGTGTGACGGGTCCGTGCATTAGGCGAAGCCGTAATGCACCGGCCGAGTCGCGAGGAACTTCGGTGCAGGCGACGGTGGGAGCGGTGAGCGGCACGAGGCGGGGGCCGGTGAGGGGGGCCGGTGAATGGGCGAAAGCCTAAAGGCCCCGCCGGGGTCCGCGTGGGAACCTCGGTGCCCGCCACGAGGCGCCGCCGGTGCATTACGCTTCGCTAATGCACCCTGCGGTCTCTGCCGGAGGAGATGCCGATGCGTGCCGAGCCACCGGCGGCCCCCGCCCCTCACATCACCTCGATATCCAGCCCGATGTCCAACACCGGGGCGGAGTGGGTGATCCAGCCGGTCGAGATCAGGTCGACGCCCGATTCGGCGATCGCCTTCACCGTGTCGGGGCCGACGCCGCCGCTCGCCTCGGTCGCGGCGCGGCCTGCCACGATCTTCACGGCCTCGCGCAGCGTGTCGGGGCTCATGTTGTCGAGGAGCACCGCGTCGGGGCGCTCGGTCATCGCTTCGACGAGCTGATCGAGACGGTCGACCTCGACCTCGATCTTGACGAGATGGCCGGCGAAGGCGCGGGCGCGGCGGATGGCCTCCGCCACCGAGCCGCAGACGGCGATGTGGTTGTCCTTGATCAGGATGGCGTCGTCGAGGCCGAAGCGATGGTTGGCGCCGCCGCCGCACTTCACCGCGTATTTCTCGAAGGCGCGCAGGCCCGGCGTCGTCTTGCGGGTGCAGACGATCTTCGCCTTGGTGTGCGCGACCTTGTCGGCGAACATCCGGGTCGCCGAGGCGACGCCCGACAGGTGACCGAGGAAGTTCAGCGCCACCCGCTCGCCCGAAAGCACGGCGCGGGCCGAGCCCTCGACGCGGGCGATGACGTCGCCCGGCTGCAACCGTGTGCCGTCCGGGATCAGGGTGGAGAAGCGGATCGCCGGATCCATCATCGCCATCGCCCGGCGGGCGAAGTCGATGCCGGCGCTCACACCGGGCTTCCTCGCCACGAAGGCGGCGACGGCGCGCGCCTCGGGGGGAAGCGTCGCCTGGGCGGTGATGTCGCCGGCGCGGCCGAGGTCCTCGAAGAGGGCGGCTTCGACGGCGCGATCGACGAACAGGCGCGGCAGTTCGGGCAGGTAGGCGGGCGCGGGCGCCGCCGGCTCACGAGCCTCGGTCATGCGGGGATGGTCTCCGGGGTGGAAGAGGCGCGGGCCTCCACCGACAGGCGGCGGGCGTCGGCCAACGTCAGATAGGTGCGCTTCGCCCGGGCCGGGTCGGTGTCGGGGAAGTCGGCGCGATAGTGACCGCCACGGCTCTCGCGGCGGCCCCAAGCGGCCGCGGCGATCAGGCGAGCGGCGATCAGCGAGTTCATGGTGGCGACGTCGCGGGTGCGGGCCTCGAGCTCGTCGAAGATCGCCAACGCCTTCGCCAGCCCCTCGCCGCTGCGGATGACGCCGACATGGTCGGTCATGGTGGCGCGGATGATGTCGATCGTGCCGAGATCGGGCGGGCCGGGAAGCTCGGCCTCCTCGTCGGCGCGGCGCACCGACCAGCGCGCCACCCGCGGGCTGGGCATCAGGCCCTGGATGTCGCGGGCGATGCGCGAGCCGAAGACCACCGCCTCGAGCAGCGAGTTCGAGGCCAGCCGATTGGCGCCGTGGACGCCGGTCGAGGCGACCTCGCCGCAGGCCCACAGGCCGTCGACCGAGGTACGGCCGTTGGCGTCGGTGAGGACGCCGCCCATGTGGTAGTGCTGCGCCGGCGCGACGGGGATCGGGTCGCGGGTCGGGTCGATGCCGGCGGAGACGCAGCTTTCCCAGACGGTCGGGAACTTCTGCGGAAACGCGGCGCCGACGGCGGTGCGGGCATCGAGGAAGGCGCCGCGGCCGGCGAGAATCTCGGCGTGGATGGCACGGGCGACGATGTCGCGCGGCGCCAGTTCGAGGTCGCCGTGATAGTCGGCCATGAAGCGGCGGCCGTCGCGGTTCACCAGGATGGCGCCCTCGCCGCGCAGCGCTTCGGTCGCCAGCGGCGCCGGGTCGCGGCCGATGTCGATGGCGGTCGGGTGGAACTGGACGAATTCGGTGTCGGCCATGATCGCGCCGGCGCGCGCCGCCATGGCGAGGCCCTGGCCGTTGGCCTGGGGCGGGTTGGTGGTCACCCGGTAGAGGTGGCCGATGCCGCCCGAGGCGAGCACCACGGCATGCGCCGGGAACTCCACCGTGGTCAGCGCCCGGCCCTCGCTGGGGCGGGCCACGACGCCGCGGATC
Organism: uncultured Alphaproteobacteria bacterium; assembly: GCA_937873675.1. Lineage (GTDB taxonomy): Bacteria > Pseudomonadota > Alphaproteobacteria > Rhizobiales > Ancalomicrobiaceae > CALBKH01. The sequence goes on from CALMYM010000446.1 coordinate 9,747, forward strand.
GAACGGCCGTCGCGGGTCAGGCTCTCGCCGACCCAGCCGGGCAGAATGCGGATCGACGGGGTGGCGAGCGCCCGCTCGACCAGCGCCGCCATGATCTCCTGGCCGGCGCGATCGCCCTTCACATGGACGATGCGGCGTTCCGAATGGGCCGCCTCGCGGCCGACGGCGAGATCGCCGCTGGCGTCGCGATCGAAGGGCACGCCGTAGCCGAGCAGATCCTGGATGCGGGCCTCGGCCTCGCGGGTCATCAGCCGGGCGACGCGGGCGTCGACGGTGCCGGCACCAGCGGCGACGGTATCGGCGAGGTGCTTCTCCGGGCTGTCGCCACGGCCGACGGCGGCGGCCATGCCGCCTTGCGCCCACCACGACGAACCGCCGCCGCCGAGCGGCGCGGCGGTCAGCACCGTCACCGGGCGCGGCGCCAGCGACAGGGCGCAGAAGATGCCGGCGAGCCCGCCGCCGATGATGACGACGTCGTCGATGCCGTCGTGCGAGCGCGGGGTGGAGACGTCGTGGAATGCGCTGTCGGCCATGGCGGCCTCCGCCCGGAGGTGGACGCGTCGGCGCGCGATGCGGCGCCGGGGAGATTCGGACGCGGGGCGCCCGATGGTGCGGGGCGGACGGGCCGCCCCACACCGGGATCTCAGTTCTTCAGGTGGATCATCCGCTCGACGGCGGCCTTGGCGCGCTCGGCCACCTTCGGGTCGACGGTGACCTCCTCCTTCATCTCGAGCAGGGCGTCGAGAATCTTGGGCAGGGTGATGCGCTTCATGTGCGGGCAG
>CALMYM010000447.1 GCA_937873675.1 uncultured Alphaproteobacteria bacterium
TCATCCACCGCGGAACCCCATGGCGCGAAGAACGACTCGTTTGATAGTTGCTACCGGTTCGGGTCGTGTCAGCCGAGCAACGTCTCCATGCCGCGGGTCAGGCCGACGCGCTCGACGACCTTGCGGGCGGCGAGGAGCGTGCCGCCGACGTAAGGCGCGGCGGACGAGCCGGCGTCGTGGCGGATGACGAGGCGTTCCTCGGGGGCGCCGAAGATCGCTTCGCAGGAGAGCACGAAGGACGGCATGCGGACCGAATGGATCTGGATCGGCGTCGGCCGGGCGACGGTGGCGCCGCGCGTCTCCTTCAGGCCGGTCAGCTCGTCGACCGGCTTGGAGGTGCCGGGCCGGCGGATGGCGGAGAGCGCCTCGGCGAGTTCGCGCCCCGTTCCCGAGGGGACGTCCGGCTTGGCGGGCGAGGCGTAGTCGATGATTTCGACGTCGGGGACGAGGCGGGCGGCCTCGAGAGCGAACTTGCGGAGCAGCGTCGCGGTGATCGAGAAGTTGCCGGCGGCGATGACGCCGCGGCGGGCGGCCTGCGCGGGGGCGTCGATCTCCTCGTAGTCGTCGGCGGTCAGGCCCGAGGTGCCGATCACCACGTGGCGGCCGCCCGCCAGCGCGGTGAGCGCATGGCCCTTCACGACATGCGGCTTCGTATAGTCGATCACCACGTCGGAGGCGACGGCGAGGGCTTCGTCGAGCGTGGCGGCGAGGGTGACGCCGGTCGGGGCGAGACCGCTCGCCAGCCCCGCATCCTCGCCGGCGCGGGAGCGGGCGACGGCGCCGACGAGTTCGAGATCGGGCGCGGCGGTGATGGCGGCGACGAGGGCGCGGCCGACCCAACCGGTGGCGCCGGCGACGACGAGGCGAAGGGGCATGGAGGTCTCCTCGATGGTTCGAGGGGCGATCTTGGCGCGGGACGAGCCGGGAGACCATCCAATTCGGCTGAGGTGTTCGTCGACGGGAGGCGGCGGAGCCCGTCTTCTTCGACAGCGAATGGACGAGGATGCGCTTCGACGCGTCGGGGACCGTGCGCGATGGTTCGAGACGAGCGGCTTCGCCGCTCTCCTCACCATGAGGCGCTTGTTTTCATTTGCTGTTTCTCCGACGCCTCATCCTGAGGAGGGCCGAAGGCCCGTCTCGAAGGATCGCGCACGGCGCCGCTACGGGGTCTTCGCGATCGCTCATGACGCCACACGGGTCGCCCGAAAACGAAACCGGCGGCGGATGTCGCCATCCGCCGCCGCCTCGTAAGTCCGTCGTTCGTCTCGCCTCAGACCGTCTCGTTGGCCATGGCGAGGCGCATGTCGACGTAGGATTCGCAGTGGCCCATCAGGTCTTCGACCTTGTTCTCGAAGAAGTGGTTCGCCCCTTCGACGATCTTCTGGTCGATGACGATGCCCTTCTGGGTCTTGAGCTTGTCGACCAGGGTCTGGACGTCCTTCAGCGGCACCACCTTGTCGACGTCGCCGTGGATGATCAGGCCGGACGACGGGCAGGGGGCGAGGAAGGAGAAGTCGTGCAGGTTGGCCGGCGGGGCGATCGAGATGAAGCCCTCGATCTCCGGGCGGCGCATCAGCAGCTGCATGCCGATCCAGGCGCCGAAGGAGAAGCCGGCGATCCAGCACGAGCGGGCGTCGGGGTGGATGGTCTGGGCCCAATCGAGGGCGGCGGCGGCATCCGACAGTTCACCGGCGCCGTGGTCGAAGGCACCCTGCGAGCGGCCAACGCCACGGAAGTTGAAGCGCAGCACGGCGAAGCCGCGCTTCGCGAACATGTAGAACAGCTGATAGGCGATCTGATTGTTCATCGTCCCGCCGAACTGCGGATGGGGATGAAGAATCAGCGCGATCGGCGCATTGCGCACCTTGGCGGGCTGGAAGCGCCCCTCGATGCGGCCGGCCGGTCCGTTGAAGATCACCTCGGGCATGGATAGGATCGACCTCGCGATCGGGGCGAGCGGTGCACGCGGCGCTCCGGCGGTTCGCCGAAGGGTGCCGAGAGGCGCCCGTCCCCTGGGGTGGAGTTGTGGCGCGACGGAGAGGCTCCGTCGGGGGTCGCCACTGTTACCACGACCCGGGGGGCGAATTTCAAGCAAATCCGACAAGAGGGCAGAAGGGCCGCGATCGGCGCGGGACTTCGCGTCTCCTGTCCGGGGGAAGACGAACGGAACGACGGTGCCCACGACGCAGCGCCTCCACTTCGATCACAACGCCGGCGCGCCGGTGCTCGCGGCGGCGCTCGACGCGGCGATCGCGGCGGCGCGGGCCGGGGGCAACCCGTCGTCGGTCCATACCGAAGGCCGGGCGGCGCGCGGGCGGATCGAGACGGCCCGCGAGGAGGTGGCGCTGCTCGCCGGTGTCGCGCCGGCGCGGGTGGTCTTCACCTCGGGGGCGACGGAGGCCAACGTCACGGCGCTGACGTCGCGTCTCACGGTCGGGCGCGACGAGATCGTCGTCGATCGGCTGCTGGTCGGGGCGACGGAACATCCCTCGGTGCTCTTCGGCGGGCGCTTTCCGCCCGATCGGGTGGAGCGGCTGCCGGTCGACCGCGACGGGGTGCTGCGGCTCGACCGCCTCGGCGAGCGGCTCGAACGAGCGACGCAGGCCGGCGAGCGGGTGATGGTCGCGATCCAACTCGCCAACTCGGAGACCGGGGTGATCCAGCCGGTGGCCGAGATCGCGGCGATGGTGCGTGCGGCGGGCGGCTTCACCCATTGCGACGCGGTCCAAGGGGCGGGGCGGCTGCGGCTCGACGACCCGGCGCTCGACGTCGATACGATGGCGCTGTCGGCCCACAAGATCGGCGGATTGCCGGGGACGGGGGCGCTGATCCTGCGCAACCCCGAGGTTCTGCCGGCGGCGTTGATCCCCGGATCGCAGGAGGCGAACCGGCGCGGCGGCACTCCGGCGACGCCCGGAATCGCCGCTTTCGGCGTCGCGGCGGCGCAGGCGCGGCGGGATCTACGCGATATCGCGTATGTTTCCGACCTGCGGGACTGGTTGGAAGCCGAGCTACGCTCTATATCTTCCAATGCGAATGTGTTCGGTTCCGCCGCGCGGCGGATCGCCAACACGTCGATGATCGCGGTACCGGGCGTCTCGGCCGAGACGGCGGTGATCGCCTTCGATCTCGAAGGCGTGGCGATCTCGGCCGGTTCGGCCTGCTCTTCGGGCAAGGTCGGACCGAGCCACGTGGCCGAAGCGATGGGGCTTCCGGCGGACGTCGTCCGCTCGGGGCTCAGGATCTCCATCGGTCCCGGGACCACCCGAGAGGAAGCCGAGCGCTTCGTCGCGGTGTGGGCACGGGTGATGGGTCGGCTCGCACGAAAGTGAGGGCGAACGGAGAAAATCCTTCGACCGCGAACGGAATTGCGATTAGGTTGGAATCCTTCTCGAACCCACGGGCCTTGAACCCGCGCTGCGAAGAGAGAAACACATGGCTGCAGTGAAAGAAACGGTCGACCAGGTCCGTGCGATCGACGTCGACCAGTACAAGTACGGCTTCGAGACCGACATCGAGTCGGAGCGCGCCCGCAAAGGGCTCGGCGAAGACGTCATCCGCTTCATCTCCGCGAAGAAGAACGAACCCGAGTGGATGCTCGAGTGGCGGCTCGACGCCTACAAGCGTTGGCTGACCATGGAAGAGCCGACGTGGGCGCGGGTGCACTACCCGCAGATCGACTTCCAGGACATCTACTATTACGCCGCGCCGAAATCGACGCCGGGGCCGAAGAGCCTCGACGAGGTCGATCCGGAGCTCTTGAAGACCTACGAGAAGCTCGGCATCCCGCTCAGAGAGCAGGCGGTGCTGGCGGGCGTCGAGGGCGCCAAGGTGGCGGTCGACGCGGTCTTCGACTCGGTCTCGGTGGTCACCACCTTCCGCGAGGAATTGTCGAAGCACGGCATCATCTTCTGCTCGATCTCTGAAGCGATGCGTGAGCATCCGGATCTGGTGAAGAAGTACCTCGGCTCGGTCGTGCCGGTGACCGACAACTATTATGCCACGCTCAATTCGGCGGTCTTTTCGGACGGCTCCTTCGTCTACATCCCGGAAGGGGTGCGCTGCCCGATGGAGCTCTCCACCTACTTCCGGATCAACGAGAAGAAGACCGGCCAGTTCGAGCGCACCCTGATCATCGCCGAGAAGGGCTCCTACGTGAGCTATCTCGAGGGCTGCACCGCGCCCCAGCGCGACGAGAACCAGCTCCATGCGGCGGTCGTCGAGCTCGTCGCCATGGAAGACGCCGAGATCAAGTACTCGACCGTCCAGAACTGGTATCCCGGCGACAAGGACGGCAAGGGCGGCATCTACAACTTCGTCACCAAGCGTGGCGATTGTCGCGGCGATCGCTCGAAGATCTCGTGGACGCAGGTGGAGACCGGTTCGGCCATCACCTGGAAGTACCCGAGCTGCATCCTGCGCGGCGACGACTCGAAGGGCGAGTTCTACTCGATCGCGGTGTCGAACGGCCGTCAGCAGGTCGACAGCGGCACCAAGATGATCCACCTGGGCAAGCGCACCTCGTCGCGGATCATCTCCAAGGGCATCTCGGCCGGCCACTCGCAGAACACCTATCGCGGTCAGGTGAAGGTCAATCGCAAAGCCGACGGCGCGCGTTCCTTCACCAACTGCGACAGCCTCTTGATCGGCCACGACTGCGGCGCTCACACGGTGCCCTACCTCGAGAGCGGCAATCCCCGCGCCAAGGTCGAGCACGAGGCGACCACGTCGAAGATCTCCGACGACCAGCTGTTCTACTGCATCTCCCGCGGGCTCGACCCGGAGGAGGCGGTGGCGCTGATCGTCAACGGCTTCGTCCGCGACGTGCTGCAGCAGCTGCCGATGGAATTCGCGGTGGAAGCGCAGAAGCTGATCGGCGTGAGCCTCGAGGGAAGCGTCGGGTAGGCGACCGGGGGAGGGATGCCTCTCCACGCGATCGGCGCCCCCCCTTCTCCCCTCGCGGGAGAAGGTGCCCCGAAGGGGCGGATGAGGGGGCGCCGCGAAGCGGCAGACGACGCATCCCCCAGGCCGAGGATCGCGGAGAGGCCCAGACCCCTCATCCGGCCTTCGGCCACCTTCTCCCGCAAGGGGAGAAGGAAATGGAGTTCGCGGCCCGCTCGATCCGCCAATTCGGCGTGAGCGCGGGCGATGAAGAGAGATCGATGGCCGGAAGGCCGTACGGAACGGAACGGTACGATGCTCGAGATCAAGAACCTGCATGCCGAGATCGAGAACGAGGGGCGCGAGATCCTGCGCGGGCTCGATCTCCAGGTGAAGCCCGGCGAGGTCCACGCCATCATGGGGCCGAACGGGGCGGGCAAGTCGACGCTCTCCCATGTGCTCGCCGGCAAGCCCGGCTACCGGGTCACCGAAGGTGCGGCGCTGCTCGACGGCGTCGACATCCTCGACATGGATCCGGCGCTGCGCGCGGCGAACGGCGTCTTCCTCGCCTTCCAGTACCCGGTGGAGATCCCCGGCGTCGCCAACATGACGTTCCTGAAGGCGGCGCTCAACGCCCAGCGCAAGGCGCGCGGCGAGGAGGAGATCTCGACCCCGGACTTCATGCGTCTCGTCCGCACCGAAGCCGGCAAGCTCAAGATCACCCAGGACATGCTCAAGCGCCCGGTCAACGTCGGCTTCTCCGGCGGTGAGAAGAAGCGCAACGAGATCCTGCAGATGGCGATCCTGCAGCCGAAGCTGTGCATCCTCGACGAGACCGATTCCGGCCTCGACATCGACGCCCTGAAGGTCGTCTCCGAGGGCGTCAACGCGCTCAGGGCGCCGAACCGCTCGTTCATCGTCATCACCCATTACCAGCGTCTCCTCGACCACATCCGCCCCGACGTCGTCCACGTCCTCTCCAAGGGTCGGATCGTGAAGACCGGCGGGCCGGAGCTGGCGCTCGAGCTCGAGGCGAAGGGCTATGCCGACTACGCTTCGGAAGAAGCGGCGTGAGGGGGCGGCGATGAACCTGGTGCTCGCTCCCGATCGACGGCGGACGAAGGCCGAGGAGGCGCTGGAAGCGGCCTTCCGGCGGATCGACGCCGAACTGCCGGATCTCGACCGCGAGACGGCCTTCGCGCGCTTCGCCGCGCAGGGCCTGCCGCATCGCCGCGTCGAGGCCTATCACTTCACCGACCTGCGCTCGATGTTGGCGAGTGCGCCGGAACCGGCGCCGCGGCCGACGCTCGATGCCGCCCGGGCGGCGCTCGGCGCCGACGTCTTCGCCGCGCTGAACCCGGCGCGCGCGGTCTTCGTCGACGGTTGGTTCGTCGCCGAGCTCTCCGATCTCACCGGGCTCGGTGACGGCGTGACCGTGTCGACGCTCGCCGCGGCGATGGCGGTGGGCGGAACGGTCGCCGGTCTCGGGGCGCGGGTGGCGCCGGGGACGGCGGCGGAGACCGATCCGCTGGTCAGTCTCGTCTGCGCCTTCTTCTCCGACGGTCTGGCGCTGCGCGTCGCCGACGGGGCGAAGATGGCGCGGCCGCTGGAGATCCGCCACGTCTCGACCGGGGTCTCGGCCTCGGCCTTCGTGCGTCATCTCGTCGAGGTGGGCGAGGGGGCGTCGGCGAGTGTGCTCGAGAGCCACGAGAGCCCGGAAGGCTCGATCGTCCACGCCCACACGCTGGTCGAGATGACCGTCGCGGCAAAGGCGAAGCTCACCTGGGTCGATCGGCAGCGCGAGAGCCACGACGGCGCGCGCTTCTCGACGCTCGCGGTTTCGATCGGCGACCATGCCGCGCTCGATCACACGGTGGCGACCCTCGGGGCGAAGATCGCCCGCACCCAGGTCTTCGCGACGCTCGGCGCGCACGCCGATCTGCAGACGCGCGGTGCGACCCTCGCCAAGGGGCGGACCCATGCCGACGCGACGCTGGTCGTCGAGCACGTCGGACCCGGTGCGACCAGCCGCGAGCTCTACAAGTCGGCGGTCGACGACGAGGCGACCTCGGTGTTCCAGGGTCGCATCACCGTGCAGCCGGCGGCGCAGCAGACCGACGGACGGATGGGGGCGCACGCGGTGCTGCTCTCCGACCGGGCCGAGGCCAAGGCCAAGCCGGAACTCGAGATCTTCGCCGACGACGTCGCCTGCGCCCACGGCGCGACGGTGGCCGAGATCGACGAGACGCTGAAATTCTATCTGATGAGCCGCGGCATTCCGGCGGACGAGACCGAGCGGCTGTTGATCCACGCCTTCCTCGGCGAGGTCACCGACGCCATCGCCGACGAGGGCGTGCGCAGCGTCATCGAGGGCGAGATCGACGGCTGGATCGACGGGCGGGGGAATCGGCCATGAACGCTCCGACCACCGACCTCGGCGGTTACGACGTCGAGAAGATCCGCGCCGATTTCCCGATCCTTTCGACCTCCGTCCACGGCAAGCCGCTCGTCTATCTCGACAACGGCGCCTCGGCCCAGAAGCCTCGAGCCGTGATCGACGAGATGGTCGACGTGATGACGCGGCGCTACGCCAACGTCCATCGCGGTCTGCACCATCTCGCCAATGCGGCGACCGAGGCCTACGAGGGCGCGCGCGAGATCGTCCGCCGCTTCCTCGGCGCGGCCTCGACCGACGAGATCATCTTCACCAAGTCGACCACCGAGGGCATCAACCTCGTCGCCAATTCGTTGGGTCAGTCGATCCAGCCGGGCGACGAAATCGTGCTGTCGATCCTCGAGCACCACTCCAACATCGTGCCCTGGCATTTCCTGCGGGAGCGTCGCGGCGCGGTGATCAAGTGGGCGCCGGTCGCCGAGGACGGCTCCTTCCTGATGGAGGAGTTCGAGAAGCTGCTCGGGCCGAAGACCAAGATCGTGGCGATGACGCAGATGTCGAACGTCACCGGCACGGTCGTCCCGGTGAAAGAGGTCTGCGAGAAGGCCCATGCGGTCGGCGCCAAGGTGCTGATCGACGGCTCCCAGGCCGCCGTCCACCTGCCGGTCGACGTCAAGGACATCGGCTGCGACTTCTACGTCATCACCGGCCACAAGCTCTACGGCCCGACCGGCATCGGCGCGGTCTACGGGCGCTACGACCCCCTCGCCTCGATGCCGCCGTTCCTCGGCGGCGGCGAGATGATCAAGGACGTGACCGAGGAGATGGTGACCTACGGCGAGCCGCCGCATCGCTTCGAGGCGGGCACGCCGCCGATCATCGAGGCGGCCGGGCTCGGCGCGGCGCTCACCTACATGGAGAGCGTCGGGCGCGAGCGCATCGCCGCCCACGAGGCGAAGCTCTCGGCCTATGCCCACGAGCGGCTCGGTTCGCTCAATTCGGTGCGGATCTTCGGCAATGCGCCGGGCAAGGGGGCGATCGTCGCCTTCGAGATGGCCGGTGCCCATGCGCACGACGTCGCCACGATCCTCGATCGCTACGGCATCGCGGTGCGTGCCGGCACGCATTGCGCCCAGCCGCTCCTGAAGCGCTTCGGCGTCACCTCGACGTGCCGGGCCTCCTTCGCCATGTACAACCGCCTCGACGAGGTCGACCGTCTGGTCGAGGGCCTCGCCAAGGCCCAGGACTTCTTCGCCTGATACGCTCCCCGAGGATCGAACCCATGGAAGCCTACGATACTCATTTCACCGAAGGTCCGGCGAAGGTGGCGACGTCCGGCGGCTCGGCGATCCCGCCGGAGGAGCTGGAGCGGCTGACCCAGGACATCGTCGGGGCGCTGAAGACCGTCTACGACCCGGAGATCCCGGCCGACATCTACGAGCTCGGCCTGATCTACAAGGTCGACATCGACGACGATCGCAACGTCGCGGTCGAGATGACGCTGACGGCGCCGGGTTGTCCGGTCGCCGGCGAGATGCCCGACTGGGTGCAGAACGCCATTCGCGCCGTCGCCGGCATCAACGAGGTGACGGTGAATCTCGTCTTCGATCCGCCGTGGACGCAGGATCGTATGTCCGACGAAGCGCGCATCGCGCTCGACATGTATTGAGAGGAGAACGAGATGGGTCTCTTCGGTGGAATGCCGGTGGTCAAGCTCACCGACGCGGCGGTCGCCCGCCTGAAGTCGATCGTCACCGGTTCGGCGACGCCGATCGCCGGCCTGCGCCTCGGCCTCGACAAGGGCGGCTGCGCCGGTATGACCTACAAGATCGAGATGGTGAGCGATCCCGACCCGAAGGACGACGTCGTCGAGCAGGACGGGGTCAAGGTCTACATCGCGCCGGAGGCGACGCTCTATCTCCTCGGCACCACGGTCGATTTCAAGACCGACAAGATGTCCTCGACCTTCACCTTCGAGAACCCCAACCAGGTCTCCGCCTGCGGCTGCGGTGAATCGGTGTCGCTGGAAGCGGCGAAGGTGTGAGACGGGGATAAGCGGACACTCAATCACTACGGGTGTTCTTAGGAAATAAAATCTGTGACAATATCGCCGCATCGAACCTTGATTTCACCATGTTCGGAACCGATATCTGGTATCGAACTTATCATGGTGATAAGTTCCTGCGGATAGAGAGATGCCGAACCCGACGAAGCAGCCATGGAGTAGAGCCGAGGCGACACGAAACATCCAAATTTTGGCACGTTCACCGGAGCTTCGTCTGACCTACACCGAACATGCGAAGGCACGCATGTTCGAGCGAGATCTGATGATCGGCGACGTGCTTTGGGTCCTCAAAGAAGGATTCGTTCATCGAGATCCCGAGAATTCGACGCAGACGGGGCTTTATAAGTACCACCCCGAAAGCAGGTCACCGAATTCGGGAAATCGAATGGTTCGCGTCGTCGTGATCCCTGATCCGGCGAAGTCTTGGATGAAAATCGTCACGGTGATGTGGGTCGATGAGGCCTGACGTCATTGGGAGTTGGGAATGAGCGTCTACCGTTACATGGAGTCCGGCCTCGACAACGTGTTCATCGAGGGCGTCAGCTTCGTCACCGACGATGCGGGAGAAGCCTGCATCACGGTGCCGAACATCAACGGTCTGCACAAGGCCATCGCTACCGGCATCGTTCGCCAGAAGGCGGGTATGACCGGTCGCGAAATGCGCTTCCTGCGCACTGAGATCGGCCTTACTCAGGCCGAGCTGGCGGTCATCGTGCATCGCGAAGCCCTCGCGATCAGTCGGTGGGAGCGCGGCGAAGTGCCGATCGACAGCAATGCGGAAGCACTGATCCGTCTGTTCGCCGCCCAGAAGCTGGAACTCGAATCGATCGATGTGAAGGACGTGGCAGGCTGGTGCATTCCGAGTGCCGAGACCCCGCCGATCGTCATCGATGGATCTGACCCCAGCAACTACGTCCTCAAGGTTGCCGCCTGAAGACGCACTCGATCGTCCCCTTCGGTGCCACTCCGAACCGAAGTGCTGGCTTCGAGACTTGCGGGCGCAAGCCCCCCCCTCGTCGTCCCATGCACGGCAACAGGCTCGTCGGCAACGACGGGCCTGTTCCTTTTCGCGCCTCGCCTCATCCCCGGCCGAGCAGGTGGTAGAGGCGGGCACGGAACTCCGGATGGGCGCGGCGGCGGGGGCGGGGGGGGCGGGGGGGGGGGGGGGGGGGGGGTGGGGGGGGG
>CALMYM010000448.1 GCA_937873675.1 uncultured Alphaproteobacteria bacterium
CCCGGGCGCATCGGCGCCTGTCCCGAGGGGGGGAGGGGGCCCGGCGGGCCGCTGTGGACGGGTTGCAACCGCCGCTTCGATCCGAACTTCGCGGCGCTGCGCCGCCGCCTCGCCGCCGGGGCGATCGGCGAGGTCGAGATCGTCACCGTCATCTCGCGCGATCCGGCGCCGCCGCCGGCGAGCTACGTCGCCACCTCCGGCGGCATCTTCCGCGACATGATGATCCACGATCTCGACATGGCTCGGTTCCTCCTCGGCGGCGACGAGCCGGTCGAAGTCCATGCCATGGGCTCGGCCCTGGTCGACCCCGAGATCGGTGTGGCCGGCGACGCCGACACGGCGCTGGTGGTGATGAAGACCGCCGCCGGACGGCTCTGCCAGATCTCCAACTCGCGCCGCGCCACCTACGGCTACGACCAGCGCATCGAGGTGCACGGCTCCAAGGGCATGCTGCGCGCCGGCAACGTCCACGAGTCGACGGTGGAACTGGCGTCGGCCGACGGTTTCCGCGCCGACCCGGTGCAGCACTTCTTCCTGGAGCGCTACGCCGAGGCCTATCGCGCCGAACTCGCCACCTTCGTCGACTGCGTCGAGAAGGGCGAGGCCCCCTCGCCTTCCGGCGAAGACGGCCTCGCCGCCCAACGCCTCGCCGACGCCGCGACGCTGTCGTGGCGGACGGGGGAGCCGGTACGGGTGTGAAAGCGACGTGCCCGATGGTTCGAGGCTCGCTCCGCTCGCACCTCACCATGAAGCGCCTTTCGAGTATCGAAGCGACCGAGGGCGCTTCATGGTGAGGTGCCCCGCGGAGCGGGGCCTCGAACCATCGCGCACGGATCCTGCCGAGCCGACCCGCCCCTCCTGGCGCCGAGCACGAACGGGTGCCGAAACCGCACCGAACCGCCGTGGAATCCGCCGTCAGCCCTGCCCGCCCTCGCGCTTCTCGCCGACCGAGACGGCGAGGGCCATGGCGAGGGCGAAGGTGGCGGCGAGCGAGCGGAAGGCGCCGTAATCGGCTTCCGCCACTTCGAGCCAGGCCCGCGCCGAGGCGATCAGCGGCGAGAAGGCGGAATCGGTGATGGCCACGACCGGGATCCCGGCCGCGGCGGCATTCGCCGCGAGATCCAACGTCGACCGCGTATAGGGCGCGAAGCTCACCGCCAGGACGACGTCGCCCGCTCGTGCGGCGGCGATCTGCTCGGCCCCCATCTCGCCGACGTGGTCGACCAGTGCGGCGCGCACCCCCATCTTGGCGAAGGCGTAGGCGAGATAGGCGGCGACCGGGAAGACCCGCCGTGCGCCGACCAGATGGATGGTGTCGGCGGCGGCGAGGAGATCCACCGCCGCGTCGAGCCGTGCCGGGTCGAGCGTCGCGCCGAGCCGCTCGATCGAGGCGATCGCGGCCTGCGAGAAACCGTGGAGATGAAGGCCCGGATGCGGTTCCGGCCCCACGGTCTTCAAGGCTTCCAGCCGCTTGTGATAGTCCGGCCAGCCGGCCTTGAGCCGCGCCAGGAACACCTGCTGCATCTCGGTGAAGCCGCCGTAGCCGATGGTCTGCGCCAGCCGCACCAGCGTCGAGGGCTGGACCCCGGCCCTGGCCGCGATCTCCGCCACCGTCCCCAGCGCCACGTCGTCGGGATGGCGCAAGGCGAAGTCCGCCGCCTGCTTCAGCCGTTTCGGCAGGTCGCCGTGGACGGCGACGAGATGCGCCTCGAGGCCTTCGAAGTCGCGCGGCGGTGTTTCGTTCGGTTCCATCTCGGCCCACTCCGCGGGACATCTCCCCGCGGCACGAGCTTAGAACGGATGGGCCTCGGAATGGAAATTTTGTTCCGCGATCCTTACCGGCCCCGCCGATCACCCGGGTTCGATCGCCTCCACCGGTGCGTCGAAGACGTAGCCGTGGCCGCGTTCGGTGCGAATGAAGCGCGGATTGGTGGGATCGGCTTCGATCTTGCGCCTGAGCCGCAGGATCAGCACGTCGACGGTGCGGTCGAAGACGTCGCCGCCGGCGCGGTGGGTGAGGTCGAGCAGATGATCGCGCGACAGCACACGCCCGGCGGCACCGACCAGCGCCACCAGAAGATCGAATTCCGCCACCGTCAGCGGCACCGCGGCCCCGTCGGGCGTGGTCAGGCGGCGTCGATCGAGGTCGATCTCGTGGCCTTCGAAGCGCCATCCATGGCGCACCGGCGGCGAGGCGATCGCCGCGCCGTCGCGACCGGTCCGGCGCAGCACCGCCTTGATGCGGGCGAGCAGTTCGCGGGCATTGAACGGCTTCACCACGTAATCGTCGGCGCCGATCTCCAACCCCATGATGCGGTCGAGATCGCCGCCGCGGCCGGTGACCATGATGATCGGCACGTCGCTGGAGGCGCGGATCGTCGCCGCGACCGAGAAGCCGTCGCGATCGGGCAGGCGCAGGTCGAGGACGACGAGGTCGATCGGTCCGGCGAGGGCGGCGAAGAGCTCGCTCGCGGTCCGGCAGGGCACCGCCTCGTAGCCGTCGGCGGCGACGAGGTCGCAGACGGAGGCGCGCAAGCCTTCGTCGTCGTCGACGACGGCGATGCGGTCGGCGCGGACCGGAGCGCGGAACATCGATGCTACTCCTGATTGGATTTCTCGCGCCCGTCACGCATCGCGTCACCGGTCGTCATGTGTCATGTTAACAGTGTTACCGGCGGCGTCATCATCCGGAAATCCCCGGTTCACACGTGACGCCGACGATGACGGCGGGTCGCCGCGTTCCCCGCGGCACTCGTCGCACATCTCGCGCTCGACCGCGGCACGACCGGAAGGTCCCACGACCCGCGGCGAGACGAAGGAGGAACCCATGTCGCTCGCCACCCGCCGCACCGCCCTCGCCGCCCCCGCCCTCCTCGCCCTCGCCATGGGCTCGGCCACCGCCGAGGCCGAAGAACTGGTCGTCTATTGCGGCGTCCAGGAGGAATGGTGCCAGGCGATGATGAACGCCTTCACCAAGGAGACCGGCATCCAGGTCGCCATGACGCGCAAGAGCGCCGGCGAGACCTATGCCCAGGTCAAGGCCGAGGCCTCCAATCCCAAGGGCGACGTATGGTGGGGCGGTACCGGCGACGCCTTCCTGCAGGCCGCCGAAGACGGCCTCCTCGCCGAATACAAGTCGCCGAAGCTCGCCGAGTTGCACCCCTGGGCGCAGCGTCAGGCGGCCGATGCCCAGTATCGCGCGGTCGGCATCTACGCCGGCGGTCTCGGCTTCGCCGTGAACACCGAGGTGCTGGCCAAGAAGAAGGTCAAGGAGCCGGCCTGCTGGGCCGATCTGGTGAAACCGGAGTTCAAGGGCGAGATCCAGATCGCCAACCCGAACTCGTCCGGTACCGCCTACGCCACGCTGGCGACGCTGGTGCAGATCTTCGGCGAGAACCCGGCCTTCGACTTCATGAAGAAGATGCACGGCAACGTCTCGCAGTACACCAAGTCGGGCGCCGCCCCGGCGGTGGCCGCGGCTCGCGGCGAGACGGCGGTCGGCATCGTCTTCATGCACGACGGCGTCACCCAGGGCGTCAACGGCTTCCCGGTGAAGGTGATCGCGCCGTGCGAGGGCACCGGCTACGAAGTCGGCTCGATGGGCATCATCAAGGGTGGCCCGAATCCGGAGACGGCCAAGAAGTTCTACGAGTTCGCCCTGACGCCGAAGGCCCAGGAGACGGCCGACAAGGCGAAGAGCTATCAGGTGCAGGCCAACGTCGCGACGCCGCTGTCGCCGCACGCGCCGCGGCTGGAGAAGGTCAAGCTGATCGACTACGACTTCAAGAAGTTCGGCTCGGCGGCCGAGCGCAAGCGCCTGCTCGCCCGTTGGGACGACGAGATCGGCAGCCTGCGCTGATCCGCGGACATCACCGTCGCGCCTCCCGGGTCTCCCGGGAGGCCACTCTCCCCCTCGTGACGGGCTCGGAGACGGCGCCATGTTCCGCTCTCATCTGCTGTGGCTGATCGTCGGCTGGATCGGCTGGGCGATCACCCCCTGGTACGGCTTCGCGTCGTCGCGGTCGCGGCCGCTCCTCGGCGACTGGCCGCCCTCCGGCCTCCTCGCCGGGCTCGACGACGCGCCGTGGCTGTTGCCGCTCGGCCTGTTGCTGGCGCTGCCGATCCCCTTCGTCCTCACCCGCTCGCGCCACGTCGGCGCGGCGCTGATCGCCGCCGGTGTCGGCGGCCTCGTCTGGATGATGGCGCAGGGTTCGGCGATCGGCCTGCGGGGCTGGTCGTGGCCGTTCCTCGCCGATCTCTTCGGTCCGCTCGCCAAGGGGCAGGCCGGCATGGGCTTCGGCGCCGCCGCCACGGCGTTCGCCTTCCTGTTCTTCCTGACCCTCGGGCTGGCGGCGCGCGGCGCCATGAAGGGCGACCGCTTCACCACCGGGGCGATCGGTTTCCTCATCGCCTCGATCGCGCTCTTCGTCTTCTGGCCGGTGTCGACCGTCTTCTCTCAGGCGATGCTGCCCGACGACGGGCTCTCCGGCCCGATGGCGCTCGTCCATCGTCTCACCGCACGAGACATCTGGTCGCTCGGTTGCGTCTTCGGAAACACGCGCTGCGGCGTCCTGTGGAACTCGGTGGTGCTCGGCACCGCCTGCGGCATCATCACCACGGTGCTCGGCCTCGCCTTCGCGCTCGTCGCCACCCGCACCAAGTTCCCCTTCCAGCGCCTGCTCCGGCTCCTGTCGGTGCTGCCGATCATCACCCCGCCCTTCGTCATCGGTCTGGCGGTGATCCTGCTCTTCGGCCGCAACGGCACGGTGACCCTGTTCCTCTCCGAGTACTTCGGGCTGACCGCGACGCGCTGGATCTACGGCCTGCCCGGCATCCTGCTCACCCAGTCGCTCGCCTTCACGCCGATCGCCTTCCTGGTGTTGATCGGCGTCGTCCAGGGCATCGCCCCGTCGATGGAGGAAGCGGCGCAGACGCTGCGCGCCGGCCGCTGGCAGACCTTCCGGCGCGTGACCTGGCCGCTGATGCGCCCCGGCCTCGCCAACGCCTTCCTCGTCGGTTTCATCGAGAGCCTCGCCGATTTCGGCAATCCGCTGGTCATGGGCGGCGGCTACGAGGTGCTCTCGACCAAGATCTTCTACGCCGTGGTCGGCGCCCAGAACGACCCCGGCCGCGCCGCGGCGCTCGGCATCGTTCTCCTGGCGTTGTGCGTCGGCGCCTTCCTGGTCCAGCACCGCTGGGTCGGCACCGCCTCCTACACCACCGTCGGCGGCAAGGGCTTCGCCGGTACGCCGGCCGAACTGCCGGTGTGGCTGAAGCGAGCGGTCTACGCCACGGCCCTGCCCTGGGCGGCCTTCACCTTCCTGCTCTACGGGCTCATCCTCTACGGCGGCTTCGTCGAGAATTGGGGCCGCAACAACGCCTTCACGCTGCGCCACTACATCACCGACTTCGGTCTCGAGTGGGGTAAGCACGGGCTGGTGTGGACCGGGCGGGCGTGGAACTCGCTCTTCACCACCCTCGAGGTCTCGGCGGTCGCGGCGCCGCTCACCGCGGCGATGGGCCTGCTCACGGCCTATCTCCTGGTGCGCCAGCGCTTCGCCGGTCGCGCCGCCTTCGAATTCATGACCATGCTGAGCTTCGCCATTCCCGGCACGGTGATCGGCGTCGCCTACATCCTCGCCTTCAACCAGCCGCCGGTGGAGCTGACCGGCACCGCGGCGATCCTCGTCGTCTGCTTCGTCTTCCGCAACATGCCGGTCGCCATCCGCGCCGGCGTCGCCTCGATGAGCCAGCTCGACCGCAATCTCGACGAATGCGCCCTGACGCTCGGCGCCAACAGCGCCCAGACCATCCGCCGGGTGATCCTGCCGCTGCTGCGCCCGGCGATCGTCGCGGCGTTGGTCTATTCCTTCGTCCGCGCCATCACCTCGGTCAGTGCCGTCATCTTCCTCGTCTCCGCCCGCCACGACATGGCGACGAGCTACATCGTCGGGCGCGTCGAGATCGGCGACTTCGGCCTCGCCATCGCCTACTCTTCGGTCCTCGTCGTGCTGATGGGCCTCGCCATCGTCGTCATCCAGTGGGCGGTCGGTGAACGGCGCATCGCCCGGCCGACGGCCCACACTCCAACCGCACGTCCTCGGGAGGTCGCCGCATGATCGGAACCGGCAACAAGGTCGGCGGTGTCGAGTTCCGCTCGGTGAGCCGCCGTTACGGGACGGTGGCGGCCGTCGACGACATCTCGTTCAAGGTCGAACCGGGAACGCTCGTCACCCTGCTCGGGCCCTCGGGCTGCGGCAAGACGACGACGCTCAGGATGATCGCCGGCCTCGAGGCACCGACCGCGGGTACCATCCTCATCGGCGGGCGCGACGTGACGCTCCTGCCGGCGACCGACCGCGACGTCACCATGGTGTTCCAGAGCTACGCGCTCTTTCCCCACATGAACGTCCTCGACAACGTCGCCTTCGGCCTCGAGGTCTCCGGCGTGCCCAAGGCGCAACGCGAGGCGCAGGCGATGGAGGGCCTCGCCATGGTCGGCCTCGGCGGGTTCGGGAACCGCCCGCCGGGCGGGCTTTTCGGCGGCCCGCCGCAACGCGTCCCCGGCGCCCCCGCCCCGGGGCTTGAGCCGGACGGGCCGCTCTTCCTC
>CALMYM010000449.1 GCA_937873675.1 uncultured Alphaproteobacteria bacterium
GCGGTCTCCATGCAGATGCGGCGGCTCGAGGAGCGGGTCGGCAAACCGCTGTTCGCCCGCGACGGCCGCGCCTCGAAACCGACCGAGGACGGCGAGCGGCTGCTCGCCTATGCGCGGCGGGTGATGCGGCTCAACGACGAGACGCTCGCGGCCTTCGACGAGGCGGAACTGACCGGGCGAGTGCGGCTCGGCACGCCCGACGACTATGCCGATCGCTTCCTGCCGGAGATCCTCGCTCGCTTCGCCCGCTCCAATCCGCGCGCCGAGGTGACCGTCGTGTGTGCGCCGACGCCGCTTCTCGTCCAGTCGATGGCGGCGGGGGAGCTGGACGTCGCCATCATCACCCACGTGCGCGAGAAGGGGCCGGCGGAGATCATCCGGCGCGAGCCGTTGCTGTGGGTCGGCTCGCAGCGCCATGCGGTGCACGAGATCGATCCCCTCCCCCTCGCCCTCGGCCGGCCGACCTGCGACTGGCGCCGTGCCGCGCTCGACGGACTGGAGAAGGCCGGGCGGCGGCACCACCTGCTCTACGTCAGTTGGAACTCGACGGCGGTGGGCGCGGCGGTGCTCGCCGGACTGGCGGTGTCGGTGCTGCCGGAATCGGCGCTCAGGACCGGGATGCGGGTGCTCGGCGAGCAGGAGGGCTTCCCGAAGCTGCCGCCGGTCGACATCGGCCTGTTGCGCGGGCGGGGGAAGAACCCGGTCGCCGAGGCGCTCGCCGGCCACATCGTCTCCTCGCTCGACAACCTGTCGCCGGGCTTCGGGCGCGCGGCGGAATGAAACCGAACTCACGAAGTTCCGACCTGTCGGAGCTTCGTGGGTGAAGGCGAGCCCGAACGGGCGTCGGCCGGTCAGGCCGTAACGCTCATGAAGATCGGACGAGTCCGAACTTCATGAGCCGAGTATGAAACCGGCGCCGGACGGGATCGTCGCGGCGCCGTATCTTCGGATCGGCGAAACGCCGGCTCGGCTCAGCGGAAGGCGGAGCCGAGGGCGTTGACGCGCGCATGCGGATTGACCGCACCGCTGCCCCAGCCTTCGCGCACCTTGTCGGCCTGGAGCAGGGGCACGTCGTAACGGCTCATGGTGCCCTTGATCCGGGTGCCGTTGCCGTCGATCTCCATCACCGTGACGGTGCCGTCGCCGCGGTCGCGGTAGAACACGGTCGGGCCCGGACCGGCCGGAGCTTTCGCGGTGGACGAGATGTCGACCGGAACGAAGTGCGCCCGAAGCGTGTCGCCGAAGACATAGACGACGCCGCCGAGGATCCCGAGGATGGCGCAGCCGACCAGGGTTCCCTGCGCGACGAGAAGCGACATCTGTTTCGAGGTGACTTCCTTGTGGGTCAGCGTCGCGCCGCCGTGACGGGCCGTCATGGCCGCCGCCCGAGGGGCGGGACGCGCCGCATGCGCCGGCATCGGTCGCGGTTTGGCCGTGGTCACCATCCTCGTCGTCCTCTCGTCTTCGATGTCGCGAACATCGCTCCATCCGACTTTTCGAGGACAGCCTACGCCCGCAACCCTTCCGAATGAGTAAAGCGGGCGTCGTCTTCACCGTCTCAGAACGAAGAGATTACCGGCGAGGACGAGACAGAGACCGACGATCGCCGGAACGGTCCAATGATAATCTTCGACCACCGTGGAAATCGCCAGCGCGAAGACAGGGAACATCACGGTGGCATAGCCTGCCCTAGCGGCACCGATACGTCCGAGCAGCGTGAGATAAGCCCAGAAGGCGGCGACCGAGGAGACGATCGCCAACCACAGGAGCGAGGTCACGTAGGGGACCGACGGGTCGAAGGCGAAGGGAAGGCCGCGGATCAGGATCGCGGCGAAGAGGAAGACGCAGCCCCAGACCATGCCCCAGGCGGTGGCGACGAGCACCGGCACGCCACGGCGTTGGATGGCCGAGGACAGCATGTTGCCGATGCAGAAGAAGGTGGTGCCGGCGACGCACAGCGCCAGGCCGATCGCCGCCCCGGTGTCGAAGTCGGTGCCGGCGATCTTCGGCCAGAACATCGCCGCCACGCCGGAGAAGCCGAGGAGGCCGCCGAAGAACACCCGCGGCGAGATCTTCTGGCGGAAGAACAGGAAGCCGAGCAGCAGGTTGATCACCGAGGCGAGCGAGAAGACGACCGACAGCAGCCCCGACGGCAGGTCCTTGGCGCCGTGGTAGAACAGGTTGAAATTCATCGAGAAGATGAAGAAGCCGAGGCCGGCGAAACCGAGGTGGGTGGCGAGCGGCCAGCGCAGGCGATCACCGCGCGCCACCACCCAGATCCACATGATCGCCGCCGAGACGAGGAAGCGCCACAGCAGCGACGCCTCGGGCGGCACGCTGGCGACCTGCGCCTTCATGGCGATCCAGCTCGTCGACCAACCGAAGACGGTGACCGCGTAGAGAATCGCGTCGAAGCCGCCGAAGCGCGCGGCGGCCGGGTCGGCGGACGAGGCGACGGACGGCGTGGCGGTCATCACGAGGTTCCGATGAGAAGAGGTCGTGGCCCCGCAGCGGGCGGCAGTGCCGGTTCCATGTCACCCGCCGGGTCGGTGCGGTCCAGCGAATGTTGCTGATCCGATCGATCACGCCTGCTGATGGGCGACGCCCGACGGATGCCGAACGGTGATCGACCCGATCGACGGCGGTCAATCGCCGCCGTCACCCCCACCGCCGAGGCCTCCTCCGCCGAAGCCGCCGTGGCCGCGGAACCGGAACGTGCGGTCGTTGCTGCGCACCGCGCTGCGGTAGACGTAGTTCTGGGCGTTGCGGATCGTCGCGAGCGGCACGTGGATGCCGACGTTGCGGGCCGAGCGCAGCGCCAGCACCTGGCACACGGTGATCGACATGTCGGACTCGCGCGCGAACGGCCGGTAGCGCCAGCCACCCTCGGCGTTCTGCGAGTCGACGATCAGGTCGACCGAGCGCTGCAGCATCTGCTTGACGTCGGCGCGGTCCACCATGCCGTAGATCTCGGCCAGGAACAGCGTCGCGAACGCGTGGCTGTACATGCGCGTGCCGTTGGCGGTGACCTGGCCGTCGTCCTGCGCGCTGCGCAGCACGAAGTCGAGGCCGCGTTCGAGCACCTGGCCGTACTGGCCGCGGTCG
>CALMYM010000450.1 GCA_937873675.1 uncultured Alphaproteobacteria bacterium
TCGCGGGATGATCGCCTCCGGCCTGCCTCCGTTTCCCCCGGAGGACCGCCGATGACCGATCCCCTGCCCGAAGGTTGGAGCGGCGACGCACGTCGCATCGCCCGGACCTATCGCTTCGCCTCGTTCCCGGGAGCGATCGCCTTCATGGTCGAGGTCGCCTTCCGCTGCGAGGCGATGAACCACCATCCCGAATGGAAGAACGTCTACGACCGGGTCGAGGTGGAGCTCACCACCCACGACACCGGTGGCGTCACGGCGCAGGATCTCGACCTCGCCGCCCAAATGAACACCGTCTTCGCGCGGATCTCGCCCGTAGGCTGAACCGCCCGCCTCACGGCCGCAATCTGCCCTTGCCCATCGTCACGTCGGCGGAGATGGAGCCGCCGACGGCGATGGTCGTGTCGCCGTAGCGATAGACGGTCTTGCCGTCGACGCTCTTCACCTCGTCCGCCTTGCGGTCGGTGGTCGGCGCGCTCTTCGTCGACTTCTGCGGTTTCGCCGGGGCGACGGCGCAGGCGCGCGGCGCACCGAAGGCCGGATTGTTCGAAGAGAGCTTCGCCGGGCACGGCTCGGCCGCCACCGAAAGGGTCGCCGAAGCAGCGACGAGCGCCGTGACGGCACCGGCGGCGACCAACGACAGAACCTTCATCGATCTCTCCCGATCCGAATGGAACCGGACATCCTTGTGCCGCGAAACCGGCGATTTCGAGGACGCGACCCGACGTCCGCGCCTCACTTGCACGCGCCCGTCGGCAACGCTTCGAGGCTCGACAGGCGTCCACCGATGGCGAAGTCGCCGTAGTCGAGCCGCAGCTGCCGCGACACGCCGTTCTCGTAGAGCAGGAAGCCGAGCTGATAGTCCGGCAGGACGTCGCCCTGCGGCTTGCTGCGATCGAAATAGGAGATTTCCACCGGCCAGCGCCGCTTACCCCTGGTGAGCGCCGCATCCGCCGCCGGTTCGGCTGCCGTGTCGTCGGCGCCGGTCTGTTCGCGGCCGATCACCACCGTGGTGCGGAACACCTTGCGGCCGCCGTCGGACCCGTCGAAGAGATCGATCTCGGCGAGCGACCGCCCGGCCTTGGCCGCCTCCAGGAGATCGACCATGTGTTCGGTCGGGAACCGCACCTCGGCCGGTAGTTCGACCGGCTTGCCGTCGCCGCCGGAGAGCGTCACCCGGGTCGCCGTGCCGTCGTGGCGGGCGATGCCCTTGGTGTCCTCTATGGTGCGGCCGTCGACCAGGTTCTGATTGACGAAATCGAAGCTCTTGCCGGTGCCGTCCTCGAAGGAGGTGGTGCGCATGTCGGTGACCCGCGCCCGCCCGTCGTTGTTGGTCAGCCGCGTCACCAGCCGGAACCGCGACGAGAAACCGTCGCAGGTGTTGCCGGAGAACTCGTAGACCAGCCGGCCGGAAACCTCGAGCACATCCGCCCGGTCGTTGCGGCGAGCGAGCGTCATCTCGTAGACGGCGCGATGGGCGGCGAAGCCGCGCAGCGTCTCGCCCGGACCGGCGACGGCCGGTGCCGTCGCGCCGAGGATCGCGACGAGCGCCACCCCTGCGCCGAGGGCCGAGGCCGGTGCCATCGAGGAGAAGAGGAACCGCAGGGACGTCCGATCCGCCATTCGCAACCTCGTTCGCGGAAGGCCGCGCCGCCGCATCGTCGCGGCGCGCCTCCGATGTCGCCACTCTTGGACCGGTTCGCCGGCGATTTCAATCGACGAGGCGCCCGCGACGCCCTGCCCCGCACCGCGGTCGATTGCCGCCGCCGCGGATTTCGGACATGAAGAAGCACCCCTCGCCGCGCCGCCCGCCGCCCGGCGACCCCGCCTTCGGAGCCGATCCCATGAGCACCATCGAAGCCCGCCTCGCCGAACTCGGCATCGTCCTGCCGACGCCGACCGCCCCGCTCGCCAACTACGTCCCCTTCGTCCGTTCCGGCAACCTCGTCTTCGTCTCCGGCCAGGTCCCGGTCGGCCCGAACGGCATCGAATTCGTCGGCAAGCTCGGGCTCGACACCGACATCGACACCGGCCGTGCCGCCGCCCGCCTCTGCGCCATCAATCTGATCGCCCAGGTCAGGGCGGCGATCGGCGACCTCGAGAAACTCGTCCGGGTGGTCAAGCTCACCGGCTTCGTCAATTCCACCGGCGACTTCACCGACCACCCGAAGGTGGTCAACGGCGCCTCCGATCTGATGGTCGAGGTCTTCGGCGACCGCGGCCGCCATTCCCGCTCCGCCATGGGTGTCGCCGGCCTGCCCTTCGGCGTCGCCGCCGAGGTCGAAGGCATCTTCGAAGTCGCCTGACGGACGAGGTCGACCGTGGACATCTCCTGGCTCACCGCCCGCCCGATCGCCCATCGCGGCCTGCACGACGCCGCCGCCGGCGTCATCGAGAACACCCTCGGCGCGGCGAGCCGCGCGGTGGAGAAGCGCTACAACATCGAAGTCGACCTGCTGCTCTCCGCCGACGAGGAGATCGTCGTCTTCCACGACGACACCCTCGATCGGCTGACCACCGCGACCGGTCGGGTCGACCGCCGCACCATGGCGGAGCTGCGCGAGATCCCCATCAAAGGGACCTCCGACCGTATCCCGACCCTCGACGACCTCCTGCGGACCGTCGACGGCCGGGTCGGCCTCTGTCTCGAACTGAAGAGCGAGTTCCCGCGCCGCCCCGACGACCGGCTGGTCGCCCGCGTCGCCGAGAAGCTCGCCGCCTATCGCGGCCCGGTCGTCACCAAGTCCTTCGACCCGGAGGTGGTGGCGGCGGCCAACCGGATCATGCCCGAGATCGCCCACGGCATCGTCGCCGACAGCGCGACGAACCTCGAATACTACGCCCGCTTCACCCGCATCGAGCGCTTCGCCCTGCGCCACCTGCTGCACGCCCCGCGTACCCGGCCGAAGTTCGTCTCCTACTGCGTCAGAGACCTCCCCGCCCCCGGCCCCTGGCTGGCGCGCAAGGTCTTCGGCCTGCCGGTGATCAGCTGGACGGTGAAGAGCGAGGAGGCCCGTCGCCGGGTGCTCGCCCATGCCGATCAGATCGTCTTCGAAGGCTTCGATCCCGACACGACCGGCGCCGCCGGCTGAGCGGCTCCGCGCAGAGCGATCCGTGTCGAGCGGCGGAAAAGATCACTCTTTCTTCACCCTGACGGGGCGATCGTGAACCGGAAACGACGGCGCGGCTCCACCCGCCATGTTTTCGTCTCGAATGGCGGTTGAACTGCCGTCTCGATGTTCGGCGCGGAATCGCCGGTTCGAGTTCCCCCTACGGGTCGCTCCCGGGCGTCTCGCCCGGACCGAAAGGTGAGAAAGACCATGTTCGTCAGAAAGTTCGCCCTCGCGGCCGCAGCGGTCGCCGCCATCGCCGCCTCCACCGTCGCCACGACCGCTCCGGCGCACGCCGGCGATCCCGGCGCGGCGATCGCCGCCGGCGCCGCCGGCCTCGTCGGGGGCCTGATCCTCGGCAATGCGCTGACCCAGCCGCAGCCGGAGGAGACCTACGTCGTCCGCCGCCGCCCGGTGCGCGTCTACGAGGAAGAAGAAGTCGTCGTGCCGCGCCGCTGCTGGCGCGAGGTCTGGTACGACAGCTGGGGCGATCGCCACATGCGCCGCATCTGCCGCTGAGCCGGCAGCCCCCCTTCCCATCGATTTCGACGAGACCGGCCCTCCCCCGAGCGGCCGGTCTTCTCGTCTCCGGAACTTCCGATCGGGCCGCCGGCGACATCGGGGCTGGCGAATGCCGCCCGCTCCCCTATCCTTCCCCTCGGACCTGACGACGGAGCGATGCGGCATGGACGATCGGCGCGGTGACGGCGAAGAGGTGGCGATCCGTGTCGTCGCCGGCGCCGCCGAGATCGATCGCGCCGGCTGGGACCGCGCCGCCGCCGGCGACGCCGAGCGGCCCGATCCGCTGCTCTCCCACGACTTCTTCACCGCTCTCGAAGACTCCGGCTCCGCCGCCGCCGAGACCGGTTGGCATCCTCGCCATCTGGCGATCGACGGCCCCGACGGCCGCCCCATCGCCGTCGTCCCGGCCTATGTGAAGACCCACAGCCAGGGCGAATACGTCTTCGATCACGCCTGGGCGCGCGCCTACGAGCGCGCCGGCGGACGCTATTACCCGAAGCTCCAGGTCTCGGTGCCGTTCAATCCGGTGACCGGCCCGCGCCTGCTCGTCGGACGGGGCGAGGCGGACGACCTCGCCGGCCGCCGTCGCATGCTGATCGCCGGGCTCGAGGCGCTGACCGAGAACGCCGGTTTCTCCTCCGCCCACGCCACCTTCCTCGGCGAGGCGGACGCCGCCGCCTTCGCCGCGGCCGGCTGGTCGGCCCGCGTCGATCGCCAGTACCACTGGCCGAACCGCGGCTATCGCGACTACGACGACTTCCTGTCGACCCTGCTCGGCCGCAAGCGCAAGCAGCTGCTGCGCGAACGGCGCGAGGCGATGGCCGGCGGCGTCGAGATCGATCTCCTCACCGGCTCCGACATCACCGAGACCGACTGGGACGCCTTCTTCGCCTTCTACCAGGACACCGGCGGCCGCAAATGGGGCCGTCCCTACCTCACCCGCGACTTCTTCGCCCGCATCGGCGCCACCATGGCCGATCGCGTCCTCCTGGTGATGGCCAAGGCCGACGGCCGCCGCATCGGCGGGGCGCTCAACTTCATCGGCGCGGACGCCCTCTACGGCCGCTGGTGGGGCACGGTCGAGGACCGCCCCTTCCTGCATTTCGAGGTCTGCTACCACCGCGCCATCGACTGGGCGATCGCCAACGGCCTGTCGCGCGTCGAGGCCGGCGCCCAGGGCGAACACAAGCTCGCCCGCGGCTATCTGCCGGTCGAGACCCGCTCGGCCCATCTCGTCCGCGACCCCGGCTTCCGCACCGCGGTCGATCGCTATCTCGATCAGGAACGCGAGGCGGTCGCCGAAGCCGACGCCGAGCTCCTCGCCGGCTCCCCCTACGGCGACCGACCGAGGTCCTGAGCCCGGCTCGTCACGTACCCGTTTCGACCTTCGGGGCGACGACGGGCTGCGGTTTCGAAACCGCCTTGGACTTCTTCGGCGGCTCGGCCTTCTCGGCCTTGGCGGGTTGAGGAGCGGCCGACGCCGCCGGCTCCTCCACCGGCTGCGGAGCGGGCTTCGGAGGATCTTCGGTGATCGTCACGACGGTCACGCGGATGCCGTTGCGCGCCAGACAGGCGCGTTCCGCGGCTTGGCGAGCGGCTCCCATGTTGATGCCGTGATCGACCGCTCCCATCAGACCGCCATAGTTCCGCGGGACCTGGAGCGCCGCTTGTTCACCCAGCCCGGCGCATTCGACCTTCGCCTGTTCGAACTCGGCGGGCGAAATCGGGTGCCCGTCGAAGCGATCGAAGCGCGTCTCCTGTCGGGTCGCGACACATCCTGCCAGCATCGCCGAACAGGCCGATACAACTACTTTTCGGAGAAAACTCATCGAACAACCCCCTTTGATTGATGCCTTTTAGCACCCGCCTAGGTCGTGTTCAATTTTTAGAACTACCTGGAATGCGTTTTCCACTTCCACATGGTGCCTCGCCTTGACCCCGCGTCGCCTCCGACCCACAGTCGCGCATCGGCAGTACCGACGAGAGGCCCATCGATGACCACCGCCTATGACGACTCGAACGTCTTCGCCAAGATCCTGCGCGGCGAGATCCCCGCCCACGTGGTCTACGAGGACGAGGCGACGCTCGCCTTCATGGACGTCATGCCGGCGGTCGACGGCCACGCTCTGGTGATTCCCAAGGCCAAGGCCCGCAACATCCTCGACGTCCGCCCCGCCGATCTCACCGCGGTGATGGCCACGGTGCAGAAGATGGCGATCGCGGTGAAGCAGGCCTTCCTCGCCGACGGCATCACCATCCAGCAGTTCTCCGAGAAGGCCGGCGGCCAGGAGGTCTTCCACCTCCACGTCCACGTCATGCCGCGCCAGATGGCCGATTCGGTCCGCCGCCTGCCGCGGCCCTTCGCCGACCAGAAGGTGCTCGCCGCCCACGCCGAGAAGATCCGCGCCGTCCTCGCCTGAGGACACCCGCGACGAGAGGAGCTTCGCCATGTTGATGGGTTTCGTCGTCTGGATCCTGGTCGGCGCCGTCGCCGGCTGGCTCGCCGGCCTGCTGGTGCGCGGCGGCGGCTTCGGCTTCGTCGCCAACGCGGTGCTCGGCATCGTCGGCGCGGCGGTCGCCGGCTACGTCCTGCCCCGCCTCGGCTTCATCCTCGGTCACGGCCTCGTCGGCGAGATCATCCGCGCCGCCATCGGTGCGATCATCGTCCTGGTGGTGCTGTCGCTGATCCCCAAGCTGCAGCGCTGAGCCGAGCGCCCGTCTAGAACCCGGCCCACCAGCCGAGCGCGAAGGCCATCTCACCGGCGGCGACGCCGACGAAGACGTGTTGCCGCGCCAGCTTGAAGGCGAAAAAGCCGATCGCCACCGCCGCGACCCGCAGCCCGACGCTGGTCTCCGCCAGATCGCCGGTCGGGAACAGCACCAGCGTGCCGATCACCCCGGCGACCAGCGCCGTCGCCACCGCCCGCACATAGGCGAAGACCGGGCTCTCCTCGGTGAGCCGGCCGGAGAAGGCGACGCCGAGGAAGCGCCACATGTCGTTGGCGAGCCAGCCGGCGGTCAGGATGAACACCCACGGCCACCACCAGGTGTCGAAGGCGTCGAAGGCGAGGCCGCTCATCGTCCCTCTCCTCCGAGATCGGCCGGGAGGTCGCTCGCCGCGGTCGTCGCGGCGGCGGGCGCGCGCCGCCGCTCCAGTGCCCGCCCGAGAACGAAGGCGATCGTGCCGCCGACGAGACCGGTGATCAGCAGGGTGAATTCCGGCGACAGCCGATGAGCGATCGGCGTCACCGCCATGCCGATGACCAGCGCCATCCGATCGGTCGGCGCCCGCTCCGCCGCCCGCCACAGGGACAGGATGAAGTAGAGCGGCGTGAGCAGCACCAGCGCCGCGGCGGCCCCCGGCGGCAGCGACGGGCGGACGAGCCACGAGACCGCCGTCACCCCCATGTTGACCGTGGTCAGCGTCATGCAGAAGCCGAGGAAATAGGGCGCCCGCGCCGGCCGCGGCAGGCTCGGCAGTTTGGTCATGCCGAAGACCCAGGCGGTCACGGCGACGAAGTGCGAGATCCAGTAGAGCAGCCACTTCGGCGTCTTCTCGTCGCGCACGATCGGCACCGGCGCCACTCCCGTGGGCACCACCCGCCCCGCCGACAGCGACACCGCCCCCGCCGTCGCCAGGAGCGGCGTCCCCGCCTTGATCGCCCCGACCAGCACCACCATCGACGGCAGCGCCCAGATCAGCCCCGACATCGCCACCGCCTGGGCGAGCGTCACCCCGCTCGCATGGGCGAGGCCGCCGAAACCGGTGAAGGCCGCCATCAGGATGAAGGCCGGCAGCGACACGAAATCGGCCATGCCGGCGACGAACCAGCGGGCGGCGGAGCGTTCGGGAGGAGAGGCCGGCAAGGCGATCATGAGCGTCGCAGGGGACGAGAAGAGAGCCGCCCCACCACCCTCCCCCTCGAGGATGCCGGAGCGTCGCCGGACCGCGGCGCGATACCATCGGCCATCGGAGATGACCGATGGTATTCCTGGCGCGAATTTCCCATGCCGCTGATGCATATGAGAAATTCGCGCATCTTCGTCGGCCGGACGCGTCAGCGTCCGCGGCCGACGGTACGAAACCGCCGTCATTCGGGCGGGTGGCAGACCGCCTCGATATTGTTGCCGTCGGGATCGAAGACGAAGGCACCGTAGTAGGCCGGATGATAGTGCGGGCGCAGGCCCGGTCCACCGTTGTCGCGCGCCCCGGCGGCCAGCGCCGCCGCATGGAACGCGGCGACCGCGGCACGGTTCTCGGCTTTGAAGGCGACATGGAGGACGCCGGTCAGCGCCTCGCCGGTGGAGATCCAGAACTGCGGCTTGCCCGGCCGGCCGAAACCGACGAACCCGGCGCCGCCGGTCACCGACGGATCAAGTTCCATGACGAGGCCGTAGCCGAGCTCGCCGAGCCGCGCCGCGGGAATGTGCGGGCTC
>CALMYM010000451.1 GCA_937873675.1 uncultured Alphaproteobacteria bacterium
GCCAAGGGCGATGCCTTCCGGACCCGCAAGGAGACCATCAAGGCCACCTACTCGGCAGCCGAGGCACAGACCAGGATCAACGAGGCCTTCTCCGGAATCAGCGAGGAGATGGGCGATGTCGGCCTCGCCATCCAGCGCGCCGAGGACAAGACCGCTCAGATGCAGGCGCGTGCGGGTGCGATCGACGAGTTGCTGGCCTCCGGTGCCCTCGACGATCCGTCCGGGCTTCTTCGATCTTCCCATCCATCGGATCTCTCCTCTTCTCGACGACCCGTTTTCGATCCCCGTCGGCCGGCCGATCGTCGGCGCCGGTCGCGGGGTGATGGACGAGATGCGGTCACATCTCGAAAGCGGCCTTCTCGATCTCGACGAACAGACGTCCGATGCGGCCGACGGCGCCGTGGAACCGAGCCTGCGGCAGCTTCTCGAGATCGGCGAAGAAATGCGGCATCCAACCGACCACGTGGGTCTCGAAGAAGGCGGCCTGATCCTCGTCCGAGGCCGGCACGGCGAAGCCGCCCTCGATCAGCCCGGCCATCATCTCGAGCAGCGCGGCGACATGGTCCTCCGGCTCGACGACGTTCTCGGCCCGGGCGATACCGAGCCGCTCCATGTCGATGCGCAGGCGCGCCAGCGGTTTGTCGTTGAGGAAGCCGGTCAGATAGTAGGAGGCGTAGGGAACGAGGAGGCCGCGGCCGACGCCGATGAAGACCTCGTCGTATTCCTCCTGCACCGCTTCGGGGGTCGTCTCGGCGGCGACCTTCGCCAGCGCCGCGATCGCCTGACCCATCTCGGTCTGGTCTCCGCCGAGGCCGGCGACGAGCGCGATCAGATCGGCATCCGCCGGTCGCGCCAGAAGCCGCGCCAGCAGACGGTAGATGCCGGCCCTCATCCGATCGGTGTCGTCGATCGGATGGGCCCTCTTCGGAGCGGACTGCGACACGTCGCCTCCCTTGTATTTTTTCAAGATTGAACATCGACGAAGGTCGAAGGCAACGCCTTTTTGCGTGCATGCCCTCGAAATCGAAAAGAATTCTGCCCCTCCCTCAGGGAAATCGCGGCAGCCCGATCCGATGCCGTCGTCATTCGATATGTTTTTGCGCGCACAATGAAAGTCGATCCGTCCACGTCTTCGAGGAAGTCCTGAGCGAACCTTTCGGCGTAGTGTCCGATTTCCATTTTCTTGGTCGTCGAGGCCGCGTCCAACAGAAATCGCGATGCGATCCCGAGTACCCTGACCCCGGGCAGTTTCGGCAAAAAGCTGAAAAATATCAAGAATCCGGTACCTGAAAGGCCCGCTCCGGGGCTGGAACGATCGCATCGGCGCAATTTCCAGAATGACGCGGCGTGATGGAATTTCTGCGATCGGCGACCACCTGCTGCGCCGGCACTTCTTCTGCCGAGAGCTCCGGCGGATCGCGTTCGCGCAGGTCGGCTCGATCGCGTGATCCCATCGGTCACGATTCGACGCACCGGTCGCGACACCCCGCCGGGCGGTGAGGTGCCGAAGGCCGACGACGCCCAGGGGCGTGCGTCGCCGGATGTACGCCGCATGGAAGACGTGGGCGCGCATCCGGGATAGAAGAGGCGGCGGTCGATCGAACCGGGAGGCGGTTCGGCTTCGACCGTGACGGGGGATCTCGTTCGCGAGATCGAAGGCGAGCGGGCGAGCGGGCGGGCGACCATGCGCGTGCTTCTGGTGGAAGACCATCCGGATCTGGCGCGTTGGCTGGCCGGCTGGCTGGAGCAGAGCGGTTACGTCGTCGAACGCATCGAGCGCGGCGACGACGCCGATCTGGCGCTCACCACCAATCGCTACGACGTCGTCGTCCTCGACCTGTCGCTTCCCGGTCTCGACGGGCTCGACGTCCTGAAGCGACTGCGCGACCGCGGCGACAACACGCCCGTCCTCGTCCTCACGGCACGCGGCGCCAAGGACGATCGGGTGCGGGGCCTCAACCTCGGCGCCGACGACTACCTTCCCAAGCCCTTCGAACTCGACGAGCTGGAGGCGCGGCTGCGGGCGCTGCTCCGGCGCAGCAACGCCCAGACGCCGCGGCTGAAGATCGGCCGATTGGTGCTCGACACGCTCGAACGCGAGGTGACGCTCGACGGGCGGGCGCTGTCGTTGACGCCGCGCGAGACGGCGGTGCTCGAGGCGCTCGCCGCGCGTCTCGGTCGGCCGGTGTCGCGCGAGACGGTGTTCAACCGGGTCTTCGAGTTCGATTCCGACGCCCGCATCGAGAGCATCGAGATCTACGTCCATCGCCTGCGCAAGAAGATCGAGGGATCGGGCGCCACCATCACCACGCTGCGAGGGCTCGGCTATGCGCTCTCCGTCGAGGGATGACGCGGCGCGCGGACCGGTCGGCCGCAGTCTCACGGGGCGCATCGCGCTGATCGGGCTCACGGCGCTCACGGCGCTCTTCGTCTTCGATGCGATCGTCGCCTATCGCGATGCCCGCGAGACGGTCTATGCGGCGCACGATCGCGGCCTGCGCGCCGCCCTCGGGCTGATGAAGTCGTCCGCGGTCGAACCCGGCGCCCTGGTCGAGCGCCTCGCCGAGGCGCTGGAGGCGCGGGCCGACGAGGTGCATTTCGCCGTGATCGACGCCCACGGGACGACGCTGGCCGGCGAGAGCGACCTCCCCTACGCCCGGCCCGACGCGGCCGAGCGGCTGCGGTTCGTCAACGGCCATCTCCTCGGCGATCCGGTGCGCGTCGCCGCGCTGTTCGTCGATGGCGAGGCGATTGCGCGGCCCGGCGCGGCGATCCTGGTGGTGGCGGAGAGCACGCGGGTGCGGGTCGAGGCGGTCGGCCGGCTGGTGTTCCGCGAGCTGCGCCGGCATCTGGCGACCGCGGTCATCGCTCTCCTCATCGGCTGGCTGTGGATCCGCGCGGTGCGCCGCGAAGACGGCACGGCGGCGGCCGCGCTCGAGGGGCGCGAGGCGGAGGACATGACGCCGCTCGCCACCGAGGAGGTGTCGCGGGAGTTCCGCCCGCTCGTCGAGGCGATCAACGGCCATCTCGCCCGGCTCGCCGGGTTGCTCGAGGCGAGCCGCCGCTTCGCCGCCGACGTCGCCCACCAGCTGCGTACGCCGCTCACCCTCCTCGGTGCCCAGGCGCAATACGCGTTGCGCGAGGGCGATCCGGCGAAGCTGCGCGAGGCGATCGAGGGCATCACCACGGCGTCACGCGGCGCCCAGCGCCTGTGCAATCAGATGCTGACGCTGTCGCGCATCGAAGCGGTGCGCGGCGCCATGGCGGAGGGGGTGCGCATCGACCTCGGTGCGCTGCTGCGCGAAACCGCTCTCGATCTCTCGGTGCTCGCCATCGAGAAGCGCATCGACCTCGCCTACGAGGACGCCGGCGAGGTGGTCTTCGTGCTCGGCCACGAGATCATGCTGCACGAGCTCTTCTCCAACCTGATCGACAACGCCCTGCGCTACACGCCGCGCGAAGGGCGGGTGCGCATCACCCTCGACAGGCACGGCAGTGCTTACGCCGTGGTGTCGATCGCCGACGACGGGCCGGGCATTCCGCCGGAGATCCGGGAATCGGTGTTCCAGCGCTTCCATCGCCGACTCGACCGTCAGGGCGGCGGTGGCTCGGGCCTGGGATTGGCGATCGCCCACCAGATCGCCCTGGTGCATCGAGGCTCGAACGCCTTCGACGACGTCGCCGGCGACTGCGGATTCGTCGTGCGCGTGCGACTTCCCGTCGTCTTCGACCCGAGTGGGGCCGTATCGAAAGGTTCGTGAAAGGGAACACGCCTTCCATCGGTATCAGGGCCGTTCGGTCCGCAACCGAAAAAAGGGGGAGGACTCCCATGAAGATGCGCCACCTGTTGCTGTCGGTTCTGTTGCTCGCCGGGTTCCAGGCTCTTCCCGCGCAGGCCGAGGAGAAGCTCTACGTCTACACGTCGATGAAGGAATCGCTGATCGGCGAATTGAAGAAATCGTTCGTCGCCAAGCACCCCGAAGTGAAGATGGACTACCAGTCGGCCGGCGCCGGCAAGCTGATGGCCAAGCTCGCCGCCGAACGCGAGTCCGGCAAGGTTCTCGCCGACATCCTGTGGACCAGCGAAGTCCCCGACTTCTACCAACTCAAGGAGCAGGGGATTCTCCACCCCTACGTGCCGAAGGAGATCTCGGCGCTGGTCAATCCGCTGCCCGAATACGACGGCTCGTTCACCGCGGTGCGTCTCGGCACGCTCGGCGTCGCCTACAACACGCGTCTGGTGAAGGAGGCTCCGAAGTCGTGGGCCGACGTCGGAGGACCGACCTTCAAGGGCGCCTTCGGCATCGCCAACCCGGCGCTCTCCGGCACCGCCTACATGAGCGTCTCGCTCCTGGTGAAGCAGTTCGGCTGGGGCTACATCGAGAGCCTGCGCGCCAACGGTGCCAAGATGGGCAAGGGCTCGGGCCAGGTCGTCGACGACACCGCTTCGGGTGACCTCCTGGGCAGCCTCGCGGTCGACTACATCACCCTCGACAAGGTCGACAAGGGCGCGACGCTCGCTCTCGTCTATCCGCCTGAGATGCTGGTGATCCCGAGCCCGATCGCGATCTTCAAGGGTTCGCCGAACACCGAAGCCGCCAAGAAGTTCGTCGACTTCGTTCTCTCCAAGGACGGCCAGGCGATCATCGCCAAGGAAGGCACGCTGCCGGTGCGCTCGGACGTCGAAGTGCCGTCGCGCTATCCGATGCCGCCGGTCGCCGACGCGATGAAGCGCGCCATCCCCATCGACTACAAGAAGTTGATGGCGGAGAAGGAAGCGACGATCAAGAAGTTCACCGAAATCATGCAGAAGTGAACGATCGGAGGGGGCCATGAGTTCGGTCAGGATAGCCGGCCTCTCCAAGTCCTATGGAGGCCGATCGATACTGCACGGGTTGGACCTGACGGTCGAAGCGGGAGAGTCCTTCACTCTCCTCGGCCCCTCCGGTTGTGGAAAGACGGTGCTGATGCGCCTTCTCGCCGGGTTCGAAACACCGAACGCGGGGAGCATCAGGATCGGCGACACGGTCGTCGCGGACGGCGGGACGAACATCCCGCCGGACCGGCGCGGCATCGGCATGGTCTTCCAGGACTATGCGGTGTGGCCGCACATGAGTGTGCGCGACAACGTCGCTTACCCGCTCAAGATCGCAGGCATCCCCGCCGACGAACGGGATCGGCTGTCGCGCGCCGCGATCGGTCAGGTCGGTATGGCGGGCCTCGAGGCGCGCATGCCGTCGCAACTGTCGGGCGGCCAGCAACAGCGCGTCGCGCTCGCCCGGGCGCTGGTCTCCAAGCCGTCGCTGCTCCTCCTCGACGAACCGCTCAACAACCTCGACGCCAACCTGCGCGAGGAGATGCGCTTCGAGATCCGCGAGCTGCAGCAGAAACTCGGGATCACCGTCGTCTACGTCACCCACGATCAGGAGATCGCCCTGGCGATCGCCGATCGCATCGGGGTGATGGACGAGACCGGCCGGCTACGGCAGGTCGGCACGCCCGACGACGTCTTCGATCGGCCCGTCGATGCCTTCATCTATCGCTTCCTCGGCGTCGCCAACTTCGTTCCGATGCATCGCGGCGGCGACGGTTGGTGCTTCCCCGACGGGGTCGGGCTGTGGACCGGGGCGCCGCCCGAGCTGGAGGGCGATCGCCTCACCCTCGGCTGTCGCCCCTTCGACATCGAACTCTCCCGCGACGGCTCCGGTCTTCCGGGTGTCGTCACCCGCGCCAGCTTCCTCGGCGCGCAGATGGACTATCTGATCGACGCCGGGGGCGTGACCTTCCGCGCCGCCACCGACAGCCGCCGCGCACTGCGCGACGATCAACGCTTCGAGGAGGGCGAGCCGTGCCGGCTGACCTTCCGCGGCGCCCAGTGGTTCGACGCGAGCGCGAGCGAAGGAGGTCGGGCATGACCGGGTCATTGCGTTTCGGGACGCCGCAGATCCTCTTCGGTCTGGCGGTCGGTATCCTGGTGATCTTCGTCGCCGTGCCGGTGCTGTTGATCTTCTTCAACGCGCTGTGGGTGAACGGCTCCTTCAACATCACCGACACCGTCAAGGTGCTGAGCGAACCCGACACCTACAAGGCGCTGATCAACTCGTTGATCCTCGCCTCGGGCGTCACCGTCACCGGCACCATCGTCGGCACCTTCTTCGCCTGGTTGGTGACGCGCACCGACCTTCCCTACAAGGGGGCGATGCGGGTGCTGTTCCTGGTGCCCTTCATGCTGCCGTCGTTCATCGGCGCACTGGCCTGGAAGATGCTGCTGTCGCCGCGCGCCGGCTACATCAACCGCTTCTTCACGGAGACGTTGGGCTTCTCCGAACCGGTGTTCAACATCTACTCCTACCACGGCATCATCCTGGTGGAGACGATGTACCTCTTCCCCTTCGTCTTCATCCAGGTGTGCGGCGCGCTCGAGCGCATGGATCCGACGCTGGAGGAATCGGCGCGGATCTCCGGCGCCGACCTCTTCACCATCACCCGCAAGATCACCATCCCGCTGGTCGCCCCGTCGATCCTGTCGGGTGCGCTGCTGATCATGCTCTATTCGATGGCGCATTTCGGCACCGTGGCGATGCTCGGAATCGAGGCCGGCATCTACAACATCCCGACGCTGATCTACGAGCGCATCCACCAGAGCGCCGGCTCCTTCGACGCGATCCGCACCGGCACCGTGCTCTCCACCGTGCTGGTGGCCACGGCGGCGCTGATCATCTGGCTGCAGAACAAGGTGCTCTCCGGCGGGCGCTACCAGATCATCGCGGGCAAGAGTTTCCGGCCGACCGAGATCCGCCTGCGCGGTCTGCGCCTGCCGCTCCTCGCCTTCTGCATCGCCTACATCGGCTTCACCATCGTGCTGCCGACGGCGACGATCTTCCTGGTCGGCGGCCTCGCCACCTACGGGCTGCCTATCACGCCGGAGAACATGACGTTCGACAACTACCACCACATCCTGTTCGAGTGGGATCTGACCCGCGACGCCATCTGGAACTCGATCGGCCTCGGCCTCGCCGCGGCGCTGATCACCATGTTCGCCGGCGTCATCATCTCCTACGTGATCGTCAAGATGAAGGTTCCCGGCAAGGGCATCCTCGAGTTCCTCGGCATGCTGCCGTTCTCGGTGCCGGGATCGGTGATCGCGCTCGGCGTCATCCTCGCCTGGTCGGGCAAGTACGGCGTCAACATCTACAACACCATCTGGATCATCCTGGTCGCCTACATCGCCCGCTACATGGCCTTCGCGCTGAAGGCCAATTCGGCGGCGCTCGAACAGGTGCACGACAGCCTCGTCGAGGCGGCGCGCGCCTCCGGCGCCACCATGTGGCAGGCGCTGCGCGACATCGTCATCCCGCTGGTGCGGCCCGGCATGGTGGCGGCGTTCTTCCTGATCTTCCTGCCGGCGCTGCGCGAACTGACGGTCTCGGTGCTGCTCTACGGGCCGACCACCCGCACCATCGGCGTCGCCATCTACACCCTCAACGAGGACGGAGAGACGGTCTACGCCGCCGCCATGGCGGGCGTGGCGCTGATCATCATCGTCACCGCCGAGGTGGTGGTGAAGCGCGTCTTCAAGATCAAGCAGTGAGGGAGGCGGCCATGTCGTATCTGAAGCTGAACGGCATCGACAAGCGCTTCGGCGCGGTCGCGGCGGTCTCCGGGCTCAACCTCGAGGTGGAGCCGGGCGAATGCGTGGCGATGCTCGGCCCCTCGGGCTGCGGCAAGACCACGACGCTCCGGATGGTCGCGGGGTTCGAGGACATCGACGGCGGCGAGATCGTCGCCGGCGACAAGCTCCTGTCGTCGAAGGCCAAAAATTACTACCTGCCGCCGGAGAAGCGCGACTTCGGCATGGTGTTCCAGGCCTTCGCGGTGTGGCCGCATCTGTCGGTGTTCGAGAACATCGCCTTCCCCTTGCGCATCCGCAAACTGCCGAGCGACGAGATCCGCAAGCGGGTCGAGGACGCGCTGCGCCAAACCAACCTCACCGGGGTCGTCGATTCCCGGCCCGACGATCTTTCCGGCGGCGGCAACGGCGTGCTCGTCAATGGCCGCCGCATTGTCGA
>CALMYM010000452.1 GCA_937873675.1 uncultured Alphaproteobacteria bacterium
GGCGCGGGGGAGGGAGGCCCGGGCGCGGAGGGGGGGGGCGGGACCCCCGCGGGCGCGACGGCCGTCGCCGAATTCCATCCACACCAGTTCCGACGAACCGCCGCCGATGTCGAAGAGCAGAACGCCGTCCGCCGTCCAGTCGACGAGATTGGCGCAGCCGGTGACGGCGAGACGCGCTTCGGTCTCGCGGGTGAGGATCTCGAGCGTCAGTCCGGCTTCGCGGCGGACTCGCTCCAGGAATTCGACACCGTTCTCGGCGGCGCGACAGGCTTCCGTCGCCACCAGACGGGCGCGGACGATGCCGCGAGCGTCGAGCTTCGAGCGGCAGACGCGGAGCGCATCGATGGCGCGGCCCTGAGCGGCGTCCGACAGGCGGCCGGTGCGCGACAGGCCTTCGCCGAGGCGGACGATGCGGGAGAAGGCATCGACGACGCGGAAGCCCTGACGCCACGGTTCGGCGACGAGCAGGCGGCAGTTGTTGGTGCCGAGATCGAGCGCCGCGTAGAGCGGCCCGGAGGTGCGCGGCCGGCCGGGCTCGACGTGCGGCACGTGGTGGCCGGGCTCGCGATGGCGCTCGGTCGGGTGATGGCGCGGGCGCAGCGACGGTTCGTCGGCGCGGCGCGGATGCTGGCGGTCACCGTGGCGATCCGTCTTGCGATCGCCCTCGCCCCCCGACGGCTCGGCGCCGTCACGCTCGTCGCGACGCTCCGACCGGTCGCGGCTTCGGCCATCGTCCGGGGATGTCGCAGACGGTACCTGTGCGGCCGGCGCGGTACCGGCGCGATCGTCGTCGTGCGGCGCGGAGGCGGTCGGAGCTGAAGCGGCGTTCGGGGTGGGGCCGGCGTTCGATGCGGACGCGGAATTCGATCGAGGCGCGACGTGAGGGGCGGAGCCGTTCCCCGGGCGCGCGGCGCTCGAAGAAGCGGACGCGCCTTCGCTCCCGGCTCCGTTGGAGACGGGCTTGGCCACCGAGGCCCAACGGGTTCTCTTTCCCCGACGCTTCCGGCGCCGGCGTTTGGCCGGCGGCGCGGAGCGGTCGGCGGGGGTTGGACGATCCGCCTCCGGCGGCTCGTCACCTCGCCTCCCCAATTTTTCCATCCTCGCACCGGCAGGCGGGATACTTGTCCCGCGCGGCGCCTCAGAGTTTCGCGTTGTTCGACAGTCTACCAGCGCTTCGACGGCTGACAAGCGCCGGCGCCACCCGACGGAAGTGGTGTGGGGACGGTTAGAGTGATTTCGACGGGAGGCTTGAAACCCGTTCGGCGATCGGTTAGACGGGTGCCCATCGGCGACGGGCGCCCAGGTGCTCGGCCCGCTGGGGGATAGTTTAACGGTAGAACAGCGGACTCTGACTCCGTTAGTCTTGGTTCGAATCCAGGTCCCCCAGCCAACTCCTTCTTCCGAATCACCGCTGTTCGAACCACCCACCGCCGAAGCCTCGGCGGCGGTCGACGCGTCATTTGCGGCCGTAGGCGGCGAGGAAGACGTCGACGGCGGAGGCGACGACGGCGTCGGCGTCGAAGGCCGGATCACCCTCGTCGACGCAGAACATCAGGCGACGGACGAAGTCCGACTGGCAGAGATTGAGGAACTGCAGCGCCGCCATGCGGGTGTCGGCGATGTCGAGCCCGCCGGCGGCGACCAGGCGATCGAGCAGACCGGCGAGGCGCGTGGCGCCGTATTGCGGCCCCGCCTCGTAGAAGGCGCGGCCGACGGTCGGGAACTTCGGCGCGACGGCCATGACGGTGCGCACCAGGGCGATGTGCTCGGGGCGGGCGAACATGGCGATCAGGGTGCGGCCGATCCGTCCGAGCGTCTCTGCCGCCGTCTCGCCGGCGCGTTCGCCCCACATGCAGGCGCGCTCGGCCTGCTGGCGCTTGTCGTGGCGGATGAGGGCGACGAACATCTCCTCCTTGGAGGGCCAGTAGGCGTAGAGGGTGCCCTTGGAGACGCCGGCGGCGCGCGCCACGTCGGCCACCGAGGCGCCGTCGAATCCGTCGCGCAGGAACACGGCGCGGGCGCCGTCGAGGATCTGGCGCGCCTTCTCGTCGGAGTGACCGACACCGAAGACACCCGCCTCCTCGCCGACCGCTTCGGTCTCGCGCGGATCCACCTTCCGGCTCTCGAGCCTCGTCGACATTCGTTCCTCTCTTCGATCGTCCGTCATGCGACTCGTCGTCGGCGATCGTAGGTCACGGCGACATCGAGGGCGATCCCTTGCCGCCTCGCCGCGAGCCGGATGTCCGGCCGGCGCTCTCGTCCGGGCAAACCACCGCCGACGCGCCGGCGGGGGCGCCGGGCACCGGAGGCATCCGGGTCACCGCGGCACGCGCCGGGCGCACCACGATCCCGGTCGATGCCGCCGGGTATCGGAGGCTTCGCGGTGGCGGTCGACGTCGGGCTCACTGTCGACGTCGCCGGCACCGTCCGCGTCACCGCCGTCTCGTTCACCACGTCCGTCACGAGCGTCACGGAAAAGTGACCGAACCGTTCGGTTCGATCTTGTCTAGTGCGAGCGCCTGCGGTAAGTCAAGCAACATGACCGAACCGTTCGGTTCGATCGCAGTCTTGCGGAGGGCGCCGGACAGGCGGTCTTCCGGAGGATGCCGAGCAGGCGTCCCACCGGAGGGCGCCGGACAGGTGGTCGGCCGGAGGGTGTCGGATAGGCGTCCCACCGGAGGGCACGGCACAGGTGTCTCACCGGAATGCGTCGGACAGGCGTCCCACCGGAGTGCGTCCGACGGACGTCCCACCGGTGGGGACGACACACGCGTTCCGCCGGAGGGAGCCGGACGGGCGGTTCGCCGGAAGGCGCAGACGGGCGTCCCTTCCGAGGGGCGAGGTTTCGGCGGTCTCGGATGCCCGAGGGTCCCCCTGCTTCGGGTATCCGAGGCTGCCCGGCATCGCAGGGCCGCCGGATGTCGGAGGTGGGTCGTTGCGATCCCCTCGGTGAGGCGCATCGGTCGCACGAAGCGGTCGGACTCCGGTCGGACGAGCCCCCTCCCCCGGTCGGGTCCGTTCGATCGCCGCGAAGGGCCGCCGCTGCGAGGGTGGTCTCGGCAAGGTTCCCGAACCGGGCTCGGCGCGTGCGATCCCCGGTTCGATCGTCGTTTCGGCGCGTCTCGTGGCGCCGCCGCACATTTTCCAACGCTCGCGATCTGCGCCTCCGTGGAGGGTCGGGCGAGCGACAGGTCCCGCCGATCGTCATCGATGGCGGGTCACGAAAGGTTCGAATGCCATGGCGAAGGGCGAACTCTCCCTCGAGACCGGCGGCACCGCCGCTCCGACCCCGGTGATGCGGGGCGAGACGGTCACCCGGCTCGATCGCGGCCAGCCCGCCGCCGACGCCCGGCCTGCCGGAACCCAGACGGCTGCCGCACCGGCCGCACCCGCGACGCCGCCGAAGGGCGGACGCAAGCGGCGGGTGCTGCTGGTGATCGGCCTCCTCGCGCTCGGCGGGGTGGGATGGAAGGGCTGGGACTGGTGGACCCACGGCCGCTTCGTCGTCTCCACCGACGACGCCTATGTGAAGGCCGAGACGGCGGTCGTGGCGGCGCGGACCGCCGGCACCATCGTCGCCACTCCCTTCGCCGACGGAGCGCGGGTGAAGGCCGGCGACGTGCTGGTCGAGATCGACCCGGTCGACGCGCGGCTGGCGGGCGGCTCGGCCGAGGCCCGGATCGCCACCCAGACCGCCACCATCGGCCGCATCGCCGCGCAGATCGCAGCGGCGAAGGCCCAGATCGCCCAGGCCGAAGCGCAGGTCGTGGCGACGCGGGCGGCGGCGGACAATGCCGAGATCGAATTCGACCGCGCGTCCAAGCTTCTGGAAGCCGCGGCCGGCACCCGGCAGCGGGTCGACGCGACGCGCAGCGCCCGCGATCAGGCGAAGGCGGCGGTCGTGGCGTCCGAAGCCGGCGTCGCCGCGGCGCGCGGGGCGGAGGCCGTCTACGAGGCGCAGAAGACCGAGGCCGAACGGCAGGCGGGCGAACTCGCCGTGGCGCTCGACAAGGCTGAGCGCGAGGCGAGCTTCACCCGGGTGATCGCGCCGTTCGACGGCGTCGTCGGCAACCGCGCCGCGCAGGTCGGG
Source organism: uncultured Alphaproteobacteria bacterium (assembly GCA_937873675.1). Taxonomy (GTDB): domain Bacteria; phylum Pseudomonadota; class Alphaproteobacteria; order Rhizobiales; family Ancalomicrobiaceae; genus CALBKH01. The sequence goes on from CALMYM010000452.1 coordinate 4,091, forward strand.
GCGCTGGTCCAGCCGGGGACCCGGCTCTTGGCGCTGGTGCCGCTCGACCGGGTCTACGTCGAGGCGAACTTCAAGGAGACCCAGCTCGCCCGCATCCGTCCCGGCCAGCCCGCGACGATCGAGGTCGACGCGCTCGGCGGGGCGACGGTCCAGGGCAAGGTCGTCGGCCTGTCGCCGGCGACCGGGGCGCAGTTCTCGCTGCTGCCGCCGGAGAACGCCACCGGCAACTTCACCAAGATCGTTCAGCGCGTGCCGGTGCGCATCGAGGTTTCGGGCGATGCCGTGACCAAGGGCCTGCTCAGGGCCGGACTGTCGGTCGTCGCCGAAGTCGACGTGCACGAGGCGGCGAAGGACGCCCGGCCATGAGCGACACCGCCGCACCGGCGGCCCCGCGGCGCGTCGTCGAGCCGAATTTCGAGCCGCGGCGCGTCTTCGCCTTCATGAGCATGGTCTTCGGCATGTTCATGGCGATCCTCGACATCCAGATCGTCTCGGCCTCGCTCGCCGAGATCCAGGCGGGTCTGTCGGCCTCGGCCGACGAGGTCGCCTGGGTGCAGACCAGCTACCTCGTCGCCGAAGTGGTGATGATCCCGCTCTCCGGCTTCCTGTCGCGAGTTCTGTCGACGCGCATCCTGTTCGCGATCTCCTGCGCCGGTTTCACGGTGATGAGCTTCGCCTGCGCCATGTCGTCGACGATCGAAGAGATGATCGTCTGGCGGGCGCTGCAGGGCTTCATCGGCGGCGGCATGATCCCGACCGTCTTCGCCTCGGCCTACACCATCTTCCCGCGCAACAAGATGGCGCTGGTCACCCCGATCATCGGCCTCGTCGCGACGCTGGCCCCGACCATCGGGCCGACGCTCGGCGGCTATCTGACCGACCTCTTCTCCTGGCACTGGCTGTTCCTGATCAACATCGTGCCGGGCATCCTGGTCACCGCGGCGGTTTGGACGCTCGTCGATTTCGACGATCCCGACCTGTCGCTGCTCGAGGCCTTCGACTACGCCGGGCTCGTCGGCATGGCGCTCTTCCTCGGAGCGCTCGAGTATCTGCTCGAGGAGGGACCGGCCAAGGGCTGGTTCGACGCCGAGGAGATCGTCCTGGCGACGGTCGTCTCGGCGGCCGGTGCGGTGCTGTTCTTCTGGCGGGCCTTCACGGCGCGACAACCGATCGTCGATCTCGGCGCCTTCCGCGACCGCAATTTCTGGACCGGCTCGCTCTTCAGTTTCATCATGGGTATCGGCCTCTACGGCCTGACCTACCTCTATCCGGTCTATCTCGCCCGCGTGCGGGGCTATTCGGCACTGATGATCGGCGAGACCATGGCGGTCACCGGCGTGTGCATGTTCATCGCCGCGCCGATCGTCGGGCGGCTGATCACCAAGGTCGATCCGCGCGCCATGATCGCCGTCGGCTTCGCCGGGTTCGCGCTCGGCACCTGGCAGGTGCATTTCGTCACCAAGGACTGGGACTTCTGGGAACTCCTGGTGCCGCAGATGCTGCGCGGCTTCTCGCTGATGACCTGCATGGTGCCGATCAACAATCTGGCGCTCGGCACCCTGCCGCCGACGCGGATCAAGAACGCCTCCGGCCTCTTCAACCTCACCCGCAATCTCGGCGGCGCGGTCGGGCTGGCGCTGATCAACACCCTGATGAACCAGCGCATGGACCTGCATCTGGCGCGGCTGCGGGAGAACGTCGCCTGGGGTCACGCCAAGGCCGAGGAGATGCTCGTCTCGCTCACCGCGGCGATGGCGCCGCGCGGCTCGGATGCGGATCTCGCGGCACTGTCGAAGCTCGCCGGGATCGTCCGGCGCGAGGCACAGGTGTGGGCGATCGGCGACGTCTTCCTGGCGCTCACCGTGCTCTTCGTCGGACTGGTGCTGCTGGTGCCGCTGATGCGCCGGCCGCACCCGATCGGCGCGCCGGGCGGCGGCGGCGGCCACTGAGCCGAGAATCCGGGCGCCGTCGCGTCACACGAACATGTCGGTCGCGGTCTTCTGCATGTCGTCGGCGACCTTCATCACCTCGGCGGCGGCGGCATAGCCGATGCGGGCCATCAGCAGATCGGAGGTCTCGGTGACGAGGTCGACGTTCGGCGCGGCGACCAGACCGCGCTCGTCGGCGTTCGGATCACCGGGCCCGGGTCCGATGCTCCAGCCGGGATTACGCAGGACGACCTCGGTCCGCACACCGCCACCCGGCGTATCGGTCTGGCGGACGGTCGCCGCCCGATAGGCGGTCGTGGTGCCGTCGGCGCCCGGCACCGGGCCGGTCGTCCCGACATTGGCGATGTTCGAAGCCGAGACCTCGAGCCGGCGCGTCGCGGCGTCGAGACCGGAGCGGGCGATCGACATCGCCGAGAAGAGAGACATGGCCGACCTCCGAGGGGCGCAACGGCGATCACGCCCGGGATATCGATGATCCCGGTGACGGGTTGCGGAAGGCTGTCGGAATTCGTCGGCATTGTAATCGACGGGCGGAATTCCGGTCGCATCGCAGGGGAACGGGCCGACGGAGCGCTCTCGTGCCGCAGGCGGCCTCGGGAGGCTTGAACAGCGGACGTTCACGGCCTAGAGCTTTGCGCCTCTCATCCACCGGAACCTCACCATGACCGTTCGTCTCTCGCTGCCGCGCGACCGCATCTCCGTCCTTCTTCTCGAAGGCATCAGTCAGACCGCGGTCGGTCTGATGAAGTCGGCCGGTTACACCAACCTCGTCCACCTGCCCAAGGCGCTCGAGGGCGACGCGCTCAAGGAAGCGATCGCCGGCGTCCACATGGTCGGCATCCGCTCGCGCACCCAGCTCACCGAAGAGGTGTTCGCGGCGGCGGACAAGCTGATGGCGGTCGGCTGCTTCTCGGTCGGCACCAACCAGGTCGACCTCGGCGCGGCGCGCCGGCGTGGCGTTCCGGTGTTCAACGCGCCCTTCTCCAACACCCGCTCGGTCGCCGAACTGGTGATCGGCGAGATCGTCATGCTGATGCGGCGCATCTTCGACCGCTCGGTGTCGGCACATCAGGGCGGCTGGGACAAGTCGGCCAACGCCTCCTTCGAGGTGCGCGGCAAGACGCTCGGCATCGTCGGCTACGGCAACATCGGCTCGCAGCTGTCCAATCTCGCCGAGAGCATGGGCATGCGGGTGATCTTCTTCGACCTGACCGACAAGCTGCGCCACGGCAACACCGAGCCGACCGAGACGCTCGACGAACTGCTCGCCGTCTCCGACGTCGTCTCGCTGCACGTGCCGCAGACGCAGCAGACGGAGAACATGATGGGCGCGGCCGAATTCGCGAAGATGAAGAAGGGCGCCTACTTCATCAACAACGCCCGCGGCACGGTGGTCGACCTCGACGCGCTGGCCGCGGCGATGAAGAGCGGCCACATCGCCGGCGCGGCCGTCGACGTCTTCCCGAAGGAGCCGAAGTCGAACGCCGAGAAGTTCGTCTCGCCGCTCCAGGGCCTGCCCAACGTCATCCTCACCCCGCACGTCGGCGGCTCGACGAAGGAGGCGCAGGAGCGCATCGGCGCGGAAGTGGCGCGCAAGCTCGTCGACTATTCCGACATCGGCTCGACGGTCGGCGCGGTCAACTTCCCGCAGGTGCAGCTGCCGCCGCGCCCCAACGGCACGCGCTTCATCCACGTGCACGAGAACCGGCCGGGCATGCTCAACAAGCTCAACAACCTGATCTCGGATCGCGGCCTCAACATCGGGTCGGAGTTCCTGCAGACCGAGGGCGAGGTCGGCTACGTGGTGATCGAGGCCGACGGCGCCGGCGACTACGCCGACGACATCCTCACCGCCATGCGCGCCATCCCGGGCACGATCCGGGCGCGGTTGCTGTACTGAGGACAGACGTGACGGTCGTAGGGCGGAATAGGCGAAGCCGTATTCCGCCGTCGACACCCATGGCGGAATACGGCTTCGCCTATTCCGCCCTACCGGCGCCGACTCGTTCAGGAGCCGTA
>CALMYM010000453.1 GCA_937873675.1 uncultured Alphaproteobacteria bacterium
TTGGCGGGCAACGTCGGCCGCTCCCCCCTCTATCGCCCGATCGTCGACGCCGCGCTCGCCGCCTGCGCCGCCCGTCCCGACGACCGGCCCGACGATCTCTTCGCCGCCGCCGCGGCCGAGACCACGCTGGCGCTCGCCGCCCTCGACGACGGCGAGGAGGTCTTCGTCGGCGACGAGGATCGCTTCTTCGCCGCGCCGCGCCGGCTCGACACCCTCGATCGCATCCTCGCCGCTTGTCCCGACGCCACCCTCGTCGCCGGCGCCACCGACGTCGGCCTGTGGATCACCAAGGCCGGCCGCGATCCCGCGCCTCGTCCACGTCGGCCGGCTCGACGGCCTCGATCGCATCGAGGAGAGCGCCGACGCGATCGCCCTCGGCGCCGCGGTCAGCCTCGAGGATGCCGGTCGCGTTCTCGGCCGCCTCGACCCCGACATCGCCCACCTCTTCCGCCGCATCGCCGGCGCCCAGGTCCGCGCCTCCGGCACCATCGGCGGCAACATCGCCAACGGCTCGCCGATCGGCGATACGCCGCCGTTGCTGATCGCCCTCGGCGCTTCGATCGAGCTGGTCCGTCCCGGCCACGTCCGCCGTCTGCCGCTCGAGGACTTCTTCGTCGCCTACGGCCGCCAGGATCGCGCCCACGACGAGATCGTCACCTCGATCGTCGTGCCGAAGCTGCGGGCGAACCACGCCTTCCGCGCCTTCAAGATCGCCAAGCGCCACGACCAGGACATCTCCGGCCTGCTCGGGGCGCTGCGCCTCACCCTCGACGGTCACACCGTCGCCGAGGCCCGGCTCGCCTTCGGCGGCATGGCCGGCACACCGAAGCGGGCGGCCGGCGCCGAGGCCGCGCTGATCGGCGCCTCCCTCGCCGACCCGGCGAGCTGGCGCCCCGCCCTCGACGCGCTGCGCGCCGACTTCACGCCCCTTTCCGACCTGCGCGCCTCCGCCGACTACCGCACCGAGGCCGCCGTCGGCCTGCTCGGCAAGGCGCTGGTGGAGATCGCCGGCACCCCCACCACCCGCACCCGCATCGCCGGCGCCAGAGAGGAGGCAGCCCATGGACGCACCCTCTGACGCCCCGCGCCGAGTTCCGGAGGCGACCGTCGTCGGTCGATCGGCGCCGCACGAATCGGCCCGCCTGCACGTCACCGGCGCCGCCCCCTATATCGACGACCTGCCGGAACCGGCCGGCACCCTCCACATCGTCCCCGGCTGGTGTCGGACGGCGGCCCGCGGCCGTATCCTGCGCCTCGATCTCGAGGCCGTCCGCGCCGCTCCCGGCGTCGTCGCCGTGCTCACCGCCGCCTACATTCCCGCCGTCAACGACTGTTCGCCCTCGGTCGGCGGCGATCCCGTCTTCGCCGAGACCGACATCCGCTTCCACGGACAGGTGGTCTTCGCCGTCGCCGCCGAGAGCCGCGCCGAGGCCCGCCGCGCCGCGCGTCTGGCGGTGATCGAGGTCGAGGCGGAGAAGCCGGCGGTCACCGTCGTCGACGCCCTCGACCGCGGCACCGACGTGCTGCCGCCCTACGACTTCGTCAAAGGCGACGCCGCCGCGGCGATCGAGGCCGCGCCCCATCGCATCACCGACGACTTCCTCGTCGGCGGCCAGGAGCATTTCTATCTCGAGACCCAGGTGGCTCTGGCGATCCCGCGCGAGGGCGACGAGATCCGCATCCTCGCCTCGACCCAGCACCCGACCGAGGTCTCCCACGTCGCCGCCCGCGTCCTCGGTCTTCCCGAGGCGGCAGTGCCCTGCGAGTGCCGGCGCATGGGCGGCGGCTTCGGCGGCAAGGAGAGCCAGGCGACCCAGTGGGCGGTGATCGCCGCACTCGCGGCCCGCGCCACGGGCCGGCCGGCGAAGCTGCGGCTCGACCGCGACGACGACATGATGATGACCGGCAAGCGCCACGACTTCCGCGTCGACTGGTCGGCCGGTTTCGACGGTTCGGGCCGACTGGCCGGCGTCGAGGTCGACTTCTACGCCCGCTGCGGCCATTCCGCCGACCTCTCCCAGGGCGTCGTCGACCGCACCATGTTCCATGCCGACAACGCCTACGATTATCCCGCCGCCCGCATCTCCACCCGCCGGCTCTTGACCGACACCGTCTCGGCCACCGCCTTCCGCGGCTTCGGCGGCCCGCAGGGCATGGCCTTCGCCGAGCGCATGATGGACGCCGTCGCCATCCGTCTCGGTCTCGACCCGCTCGACGTGCGCCTCGCCAATTTCTACCCCGACTTCGAAGCGCCGGCGCACGGTACCACGCCCTATGGCCAGGTGGTCGACGACGGCATCCTCCACGCCCTCGTCACCCGGCTCGAGGCGACCTCGGACTATCGCCGCCGGGTCGTCGAGATCGACGCCTTCAACCATTCGAGCCCGGTGCTGAAGCGCGGCATCGCCCTGACGCCGGTGAAGTTCGGCATCTCCTTCACCCTGATGCACCTCAATCAGGCCGGCGCCCTGGTCCACGTCTATTCCGACGGCTCGGTCACCGTGAACCACGGCGGCACCGAGATGGGCCAGGGACTGATGACCAAGGTGGCGCAGGTGGTCGCCGACGTCTTCGGGCTGCCGCTCGACACCGTCCGCGTCACCGCCACCGCGACCGACAAGGTGCCCAACACCGCCCCGACCGCGGCCTCCTCCGGCTCCGATCTCAACGGCTGGGCGGCCCGGCGCGCCGCCGAGACCATCCGCGAGCGCCTCGCCGCGGTGGCCGCCCACATCCTCGGCGGCGAGGCCGCGGCGGTGCGCTTCGCTGGTGGCCGGGTGTGGGCGGGTGACCACGACCTGCCTTTCGCCGACGTGGCCCGCCAAGCCCATCTCGCCCGCGTCTCGCTGTCGTCGACCGGCTTCTACGCCACCCCCGGCCTCACCTGGGACCGGGCGAACGCCCACGGCCGGCCGTTCTTCTATTTCGCCTACGGCGCCGCCTGCGCCGAGGTGGTGATCGACACCTTCACCGGCGAGATGCGCCTCGCCCGCGTCGACCTCCTCCACGACGCCGGCCGCTCACTCAATCCGCCGATCGACATCGGTCAGATCGAGGGCGGCTTCGTCCAGGGCCTCGGCTGGGTGACGAGCGAGGAACTGGTGTGGGACGCCGCCGGCCGTCTCCTCACCCATGCCCCCTCGACCTACAAGATCCCCACCGCCCACGACGTGCCGGAAGATTTCCGCGTCGCGCTGTGGGAGGGCGACGCGCGCGCCGACACCATCCATCGCTCCAAGGCGGTGGGCGAACCGCCCTTCATGCTGGCGATCTCGGTCCATTCGGCCATCCTCAGGGCGCTGGCCTCGCTCGCGCCCGGCCGGCTCCCGGCTCTCGATCTGCCGGCGACGCCCGAGACGATCCTCCAGGCGGTCAAGGCGATGCGCCACCGGGAGGTGACGCCGTGATCGGACACGGGGCCCGCCTCGCCGCCACCCTGGAGAGCCACGGCCGCGCCGCCCGCGTCGCCGTGGTGGCCACCCGCGGCTCGACGCCGCGCGAGATCGGCGCCGCCCTGGTGGTGCGTCCCGACGGCGGCTTCCACGGCACCATCGGCGGCGGTGCCCTCGAATGGTGCCTCCTCGCCCACGCCGGCGTCGCGTTGAACGACGGCACGACCGGGGTCCACTTCGAGGAGACGGTGCTCGGCCCCGATCTCGGCCAGTGCTGCGGCGGTCGCGTCACCGCGGTGATCGAGGTGTTCGACGCCGGCGATCTCGCCGAGGTGCGCCGTCTCGCCCGTCTCGAGGCGGCCGGTCCCTTCACCCTCGTCGCCGAACTCCACGACGGTCGCTTCCGCCGCGCCGTCACCGAGGATCCCGATGCCGAACCCGGCCTCGATCGCGACGGCCGCCTCGTCGAGTATTTCGGCGACGACCGGCGCCGCCTCCTGCTCTTCGGCGCCGGCCACATCGGCCGCTCGCTGGTTCTGGCGCTGGCGCCGCTGCCCTTCCGCGTCGGCTGGATCGACGGCCGCCCCGACGCCTTCCCCGCCGCGTCGCCGGCGAACGTGAGCTTGCATACGCCCGCCGATCCGGTGACGATGGTCGCCTCCGCCCCGGCCGGTGCCTTCGTCCTCGCCATGACCCACGACCACGCCCTCGATTTCGCGATCGTCGACGCGAGCCTGCGCCGCGGCGATATCGGCTATGTCGGGGTCATCGGCTCGGAAACGAAGCGTGCCCGTTTCGCGAGCAGACTGTCGGAAATCGGGCACACGGGAGAGGCGACTCGCCGTATGGTCTGCCCGGTGGGCGCCATGGGGCCGCGCTCCAAGGAACCGGCGGTGATCGCCGCCTCGATCGCGGTGGAACTGCTCGTCGCCGACGAGATGGCACGAACCCCGCAAGGGCGCATGCGCCGGGCGGCCGAGATCGTGAGCGTGGCGGAGGAGTGGGCATGACGGCGAGTGAGACGGCGGCGGCCGGCGCGAACGGGGAAGGGGCGGGCGCGCCCGAGTTCCTCGTCGAGGCGCGCGGCATCGTCAAACGCTTCGGCGCCTTCACCGCCAACGACCACGTCGATCTGGCGATCCGTCCCGGCGAGATCCACGCCCTGCTCGGCGAGAACGGCGCCGGCAAGTCGACGCTGGTGAAGATGCTCTACGGCTCGCTGCAGCCGACCGCCGGGCGCATCTTCTGGAAGGGCGAGCCGGTCGTCGTCACCGATCCCGCCGCGGCGCGCCATCTCGGCATCGGCATGGTGTTCCAGCACTTCTCGCTGTTCGAGGCGCTGACCGTCACCGAGAACATCGCCCTGGCGCTGTCGAACGTCTCCGACATGAACGCGCTCGCCGCCCGCATCGCCTCGGTGTCGAAGGACTACGGCCTGCCGCTCGAGCCGCGCGCCACCGTCGCCGATCTGTCGGTCGGCGAACGGCAGCGCATCGAGATCGTCCGCTGCCTGCTCCAGGAGCCGAAGCTCCTGATCATGGACGAGCCGACGGCGGTGCTCACCCCGCAGGAGGCCGACCAGCTGTTCCTGACGCTGGAGCGCCTCGCCTCGGAAGGCTGCGCCGTCCTCTACATCTCGCACCGGCTGGAGGAGGTGAAACGCCTCTGCCACGCCTCGACCATCCTGCGCCACGGCAAGGTGGTCGCCCGCGTCGATCCGAAGCAGGAGACGGCGGCGAGCCTCGCCCGCCTCATGGTCGGCGCCGACGTCCACGCCATCCGCCCCAAGCACGCCCGCGTCGCCGGGCCCACCCGCCTCTACGTCGACCAGCTCGACCTGCCGGCCAACGGCCCCTTCGCCGTCGCCCTCGATCGCGTCTCGCTCGAGGTCCGCGCCGGTGAGATCCTGGCGATCGCCGGGGTCGCCGGCAACGGCCAGTCCGAGCTCTTCGACGCACTCTCCGGCGAGCGCCATGCCGATCGCCCCGGTGCGGTGGTGATCGACGACACGCCCTGCGGCCATCTCGGCGTCGGCGCCCGTCGCGAGCTCGGCGCGGCCTTCGTCCCCGAGGAGCGCCTCGGCCACGGTGCCGTGCCGGCCTTCCGCCTCTCCGAGAACGTCGTGCTGACCCGCGACACGATCTTCGCCGACGCGTTGCGCCGGCTTCTCGGCTTCCTCGACTTCCGCCGCGCCGACCAGACGGCCGAGCGGGTGTCGCAGGCCTACGACGTGCGCAAGAGCCGGCCCGACCCGGAGGCGCGCTCGCTCTCCGGCGGCAACCTGCAGAAATTCGTCGTCGGCCGCGAACTCGACCGCAAGCCGCAGGTGCTGGTGGTCAATCAGCCGACCTGGGGGGTCGACGCCGGCGCCGCGGCGCTGATCCGTCAGGCCCTGGTCGACCTCGCCGCCGACGGCGCCGGTGTCCTGGTGATCAGCCAGGACCTCGACGAGATCTTCGAGATCGCCGATCGCATCGCCGTGATCTCACGCGGGTGCCTGTCGCCCGGCTACGACGCCCATGTCATGACCCTCGAGAAGGTCGGTCTCCTGATGGGCGGCGCCCATGGCGGCTCCGAACACATCGAAGGCGCGCTGAAGCTCAGGGAGGCGGACGGCCGTGCGTATTGAGCTCGAGAAGCGCCCCGAACGCTCCGCGACCATGGCCTGGGCCTCGCCGCTCATCGCGGTGATGGCCACGGTGGTGACCGGCGGCCTGATCTTCGCGGCGATCGGCAAGCCGCCGCTGCAGGCGCTGTGGATCTTCTTCCTCGAGCCCTTCTCCAGCCTGTGGTCGCTCGAGGAACTGGTGGTCAAGGCGACGCCGCTGATCCTCATCGGCGTCGGTCTCTCCGTCGCCTACCGCGCCAACGTCTGGAACATCGGCGCCGAGGGCCAGTTCACCTTCGGCGCGCTGATGGGGGCGATCGTCCCGATCTTCTTCAATTCCTGGCAGTCGCCCCTGACCCTCGTCGTCATGCTGGCGCTCGGCATTCTCGGCGGCATGATCTGGGCGGCGATCCCGGCCTTCCTCAAGATCAAGGCGGGGGCCAACGAGATCCTCGTCTCCCTGATGCTGGTCTACGTGGCGCAGCTGCTGCTCGACTGGTTGGTGCGCGGCCCCTGGCGCGACCCCAAGGGCTACAACTTTCCGAAGTCGGTCGGCTTCGAGGATTGGCAGACCATGCCGGTCTTCGGCGGCGGCCGCCTCAATCTCGGCATCGTCCTCGCCCTCCTCGCCGCGGTGGCGCTGGCGATCCTGATGCGGCGGACGATGAAGGGCTTCGAAGTGCGCGTGCTCGGCGAGGCGCCGCGCGCCGGCCGCTTCGCCGGCTTCTCGTCGGATCGCATGACCCTCTTCGTCTTCCTGCTCTCCGGCGGTCTCGCCGGTCTCGCCGGCATCGTCGAAGTGGCCTCCACCGTCGGCCAGCTCCAGCCCAACATCTCGCCCGGCTACGGCTTCACCGCGATCATCGTCGCCTTCCTCGGCCGGCTCGATCCGATCGGCGTCGTCGTCGCGGCGCTGATGTTGGCGGTGAGCTATCTCGGCGGCGAGGCGGCTCAAGTTGCGCTCGGCATCTCCGACAAGGCGGCGCGCGTCTTCCAGGGCGTGCTGCTGTTCTGGGTGCTCGCCTGCGACACCCTCATCTACTACCGCCTGCGCATCGTCAGATCCGCATCCGCGGCCGAGGAGGGCGCCGCCTGATGGACCAGTCCGCGCTCCTCGCCGTTCTCCTCACCATCGTCACCGCGTCGACGCCGCTCCTGCTCGCGGCGCTGGGCGAACTCGTCACCGAACGCGCCGGCGTCCTCAACCTCGGCGTCGAGGGCATGATGGTGATGGGCGCCGTCGCCGGCTTCGCCGTGGCGCTGACCACCGGCTCGCCCTATCTCGGCATCGTCGCCGCGGCCGCCGCAGGCGCGCTTCTCGCCGTGCCCTTCGGCTTCCTGACGCTCAACCTCGTCGCCAATCAGGTGGCGACCGGTCTCGCCCTCACGCTCCTCGGCCTCGGCCTCTCCGGCCTGATCGGCGAGCGTTTCGTCGGCCAACCCGGCGTGCGCCTCGCCAAGCTGCACATTCCCGGCCTCTCCGACATTCCCTTCGTCGGACCGCTGTTCTTCGGTCAGGACATCCTCGTCTATCTGTCGATCGTCCTCGCCGTCCTGGTCTCCTGGGTGGTCTTCAGGACGCGCGCCGGCCTGATCCTGCGCGCCGTCGGCGACAACCACGCCTCCGCCCACGCGCTGGGTTATTCGGTGGTCCGGGTGCGCTGGATGGCGGTGCTCTTCGGCGGGGCGCTGGCCGGTCTCGGCGGCGGCTATCTGTCGCTCGCCTACACCCCGCAGTGGATCGAGAACATGACGGCGGGCCGCGGTTGGATCGCCCTGGCGCTGGTGGTGTTCTCCTCCTGGCTGCCGTCGCGGCTGGTGATCGGCGCCTATCTCTTCGGCGCGGTGACCATTCTCGGCTTCTTCGTCCAGGGGCTCGGCGTCGGCGTGCCGGCGCAGCTCTTGTCGTCGCTGCCCTACATCGTCACCATCGCCGCGCTGGTCGTCATCTCCACACGACGGGGCAAGGCGAGGGCCGACACACCGGCCTGTCTCGGACAGCCCTTCGTGCCGGATCGATGAAACTTTCCGGTGGAGGCGCCCTTCGCGGTCGGGCGCCGTCGCCGAACAATTCCCGCACCGCCCAGTCCTTGGAGGAAATCCTCATGAAGAAATGGTCCGCGCTCACCCGCCGTGATGCGATGGCGAGCGCCCTCGCCGGATCCGTCGCCCTCGCGCTCTCTGCGAGCCTCGCCGGTCCGGCGGCGGCGGCCGACAAGCTCAAGGCGGCCTGGGTCTACGTCGGCCCGGTCGGCGACTTCGGCTATTCCTACCAGCACGACCAGGGCCGTCTCGCGGTCGAGAAGGCGCTGGGCGACAAGGTCACCACCACCTTCGTCGAGAACGTGCCGGAAGGCCCCGACGCCGAGCGCGCCATCGAGCGCCTCGCTCGCGACGGCAACAAGCTGATCTTCACCACCTCCTTCGGCTTCATGGATCCGACCATCAAGGTCGCCAAGAAGTTCCCCGACGTGAAGTTCGAGCACGCCACCGGCTACAAGCGCGCCGACAACGTCGCCACCTTCTCGGCCCGCTTCTACGAGGGCCGCTACGTCATCGGCCAGATCGCCGGCAAGATGACCAAGACGGGCACCGTCGGCTACATCGTGTCCTTCCCGATCCCGGAGGTCGTCTCCGGCATCAACGCCTTCATGCTCGGCGCCCAGTCGGTCAACCCGAACGTCAAGGTCAAGATCATCTGGGTGAACTCCTGGTACGATCCGGGCAAGGAAGCCGATGCGGCCAAGGTGCTGATCGGCCAGGGCGCCGACATCCTGACCCAGCACACCGATTCGACCGCGGCGCTGCAGGTCGCCCAGGAAAAGGGCATCCTCGGTTTCGGTCAGTCCTCCGACATGGACAAGTTCGCGCCCAAGGCCCAGATCACCGCCATCGTCGACGACTGGTCGCACTACTACATCGGCCGGGTGAAGGCCGCCCTCGACGGCTCGTGGAAGGCGATCGACACCTGGGACGGCATGAAGGAGGACGCGGTCGTCCTGCCGCCGATCAAGAACGTCCCCGACGACGTCAAGGCGATGGCCGAGAAGACCGCCGCTGCGATCAAGGCCGGCACGCTGAAGCCCTTCGGCGGCAAGATCACCAAGCAGGACGGCTCCACCGTCGAGAACCTCGACGACGGCGCCATCCTGTCGATGAACTGGTACGTCAAGGGCATCGACGACAAGCTGCCGCAGTGAGCGTCGGCGCGCGGCACGCGGTTTGCTCGTCTTCGCGACGAGGCGCCCCGCGTGCCGCCGCCACCGAGACGAGGAGGGCGGGGCCGCGCTGCTCCGCCCTTCGTGTGAGGAGATCCCGATGCTCGCCTATGCGGCCGACTGGCTGAACATCCTGACCCGCTGGTTCCACCTCGTGGTGGGCATCGGCTGGATCGGTACCTCCTTCGCCTTCATCGCCCTCGACGTCTCGTTCCGCAGGCGCCCCGAGACGCCGCAGACCGGGCTCGGCACCTCCTGGCTCGTCCACGGCGGCGGCTTCTACCATGTCGACAAGTACATGGTCGCGCCGCCGCGCCTGCCCGAGGACCTCATCTGGTACAAGTGGGACGCCTATCTCACCTTCGTCTCCGGCATCGTGCTGATGGCGGTGCAGTACTGGTGGAGCGCTCGGGCCTATCTGATCGATCCCAAGATCGTCGCGATGGAACCGTGGATGGCGATCGCCATCTCCATCACCTCGCTCACCGCCGGCTGGCTGATCTACGACGGGCTCTGCCGCTCGGCCCTCGGCGAAAAGACGCTGGCGCTGGCCGCGGTGGTCTTCGCGCTCATCGTCGGCGCCGCCTGGGGCTACACTCACCTCTATTCCGGCCGCGGCGCCTTCATCCACATCGGCGCCTTCGTCGGCACCATCATGGCCGCCAACGTCTTCCGGGTGATCATCCCCAATCAGAAGATCATGGTCGCCCAGCTCATCGCCGGCGAGGCGCCGGACGCCCGGCTCGGCGTCATCGCCAAGCAGCGCTCGGTGCACAACACTTACCTGACCCTGCCGGTCCTGCTGATGATGGTGTCGAACCACTATCCGACGCTGACCAACCATCCGCAGAGCTGGCTGGTGGTGGCGCTGATCCTGGTGATCGGCGGTCCGATCCGTCACTTCATCGTCCGCCACGAGGCCGGCGATTCGATCGGAAAGATCCTGTGGGCGCCCGGCGTCGCCGCCCTCGGCCTCGTCGCGGCGCTGATCCTCACTCTGCCGAAGACCGCGGCGACGAGCGGTGCGGTGGTCTCCGACACCGAGATCCTGACGCTGACCGCCAAGCACTGCACCATGTGCCACGCGGCGAAACCGCGTCACGAGAGCTTCTCGGAGGCGCCCAAGGGGGTCGAACTCGAGACCGTCGCCGACATCGCCCGCTACGCCCCGCTGATCAAGGTGCAGGCGGTCGACACCGACGCCATGCCGCTCGGCAACGAGACCGGCTTCACCGCCGAGGATCGGGCGAAACTCGCCGCCTGGATCGCGGCGCACTGAGGGGAGGGGCCATGCTCGACGTCGCCGGCGTGAACGCGCTTTCGATCGACGACTTCGTCGCCCGCTTCGGCGACGTCGCCGAACATTCGCCGTGGGTGGCCGAGGCGGCGGCAGGCGCGCGCCCTTATGCGTCCCGCGAGGCGATGATCGAAGCCTTCGCCGCCGCGGTCACCGAGGCGCCGCGCGAGGCACGCCTCGCCCTGATCCGCGCCCATCCCGATCTCGCCGGCAAGGCGGCGCGGGCCGGGACCATGGCCGAGGATTCGAAGCGCGAGCAGGCCGGCGTCGGGCTCGACTCCTTGACCGAGGCCGAGTTCGCCCGCTTCACCGATCTCAACACCCGCTACCGCGACAAGTTCGGTTTCCCCTTCATCTTCGCCGTGAAGGGTGCGACCAAGGCGATGATCCTCGACGCATTCGAAGCGCGCCTGCCGAACGACGTCGACACCGAATTCGCCACCGCGCTCGCCCAGGTCGCCCGCATCTTCCGCTTCCGTCTCGAGGACCGCATCGCATCGTGATCGAATCTTCCGCCATCACCGCGCTCGGCCACCGCGCCCAGGCGCTCCTCGACGAACTCGCCCTCGTCACCGACGAACCGGGTCGGGTGACCCGGACCTATCTGTCGCCGGCCCACGCCCGTTCGATCGACCTCGTCGGCGGTTGGATGCGCGCGCGCGGCATGACGACGACGGTCGACGCGGTCGCCACCCTGCGCGGACGCCGCGAGGCCGACATCGCGCCGGAGACGGCGAAGACCGTGCTGATCGGATCCCACATCGACACGGTGATCGACGCCGGCAAGCTCGACGGCTGCCTCGGCGTGATCGCCGGCCTCCTCGTCGTCGAGGAGATCGAGAAGCGCGGCGAGAAACTGCCCTTCGCCATCGAGATCCTCGCCTTCGGCGACGAGGAGGGCGTGCGCTTCCCGACCGCTCTCTCCTCGTCCTCCGCCGTCACCGGCACCTATCGCCGCGAATGGCTCGAGGTGCGCGACCGCAAGGGCGTGTCGCTCGGCGAGGCGCTCGCCGCCTTCGGCTGCGACACGAGCGAGATCGAGGCGGCGCGCATCGATCCGGCCGGCGTCCTCGGCTGGCTGGAGATCCACATCGAGCAGGGCCCGGTGCTCGAACACTGGCACATGCCGCTCGGCGTCGTCACCTCGATCGCCGGTCAGTCGCGCTTCACCTTCTCTCTGCAGGGCGTCGCCGGCCACGCCGGCACCGTGCCGATGGACCTGCGCCACGACGCGCTGACCGGTCTCGCCGAGATCGCGCTCACCGTCGAACGGGTCGGCCGCCAGGGCACCAACGGCCTCGTCGCCACCGTCGGCCGCGTCGATGTCGTGCCCGGCGCCGGCAACACCGTTCCCGGCCGGGTCGAGGCGAGCCTCGACATCCGCGCCGGTGCCGACGCGCCGCGCCTCGTCGCCATCGACCGCATCCGCCACGAGGCCGAACGCATCGCCAAGCGTCGCGGTCTCGGCTTCGAACTGACCCGTCACATCGACGTGCCGACCTGCCCGATGGACGAGGCGCTCCAGGCCGCCTTCGCCCGCTCGGTCGCCTCGCTCGATCTCGACGTGCGGCGCCTGCCCTCCGGCGCCGGTCACGACGCCATGGCGATGGCGCGCGCCTTCCCCTCGGCGATGCTGTTCATCCGCTCCAAGGACGGCATCTCGCACAATCCGAAGGAATGGTCGTCGCCCGAGGACATCGGCCTCGGCGTCGAAGCGCTGGTGCGCACCGTGCTCGATCTGGCGAAAGGGGAGGGGGCATGACCACCGTCCATCTCGCCCGCACGCTCTCCTTCCGCGACGATCCGGCGACGGCCGGCGCCGCAGCGGTGGTCTTCCGCGAGCGCGGCGCCGTGGTCGTCGGCGACGACGGCCGCATCGCCTGGGCCGGCGACGCCGCCGTCCTGCCCGAGGAACATCGCGATGCGCCCCGCATCGATCACGGCCGCGCCCTGCTCTCCGCCGGTTTCGTCGACACCCACGTCCACTTCCCGCAGTGGCGCATGCTCGCCGCGCCGGGCCGCGATCTTCTCGAATGGCTGGAGCGCTTCACCTTCCGTGAAGAGGCGCAGTATGCCGAACGCATACATTCAGAACGCAACGCCGAAGCCTTCCTCGATCGCCTGATCGAGAACGGCACGACCTCCGCCGCGGTCTATTCCTCGTCCCATGCGGTGGCCTGCGACGCGCTCTTCGCCGCCGCCGAGAAGCGTGGCATGGCGATCGCCACCGGCAAGACGCTGATGGATCGCGCCTGCCCCGAGACGCTGCGTGACGATCCCGAGCGCGGCATCGAAGAGAGCGCCGCGCTGATCGGCCACTGGCATCGCCGCCGCCGCGCCCGCTACGTGATCACGCCGCGCTTCGCCGTCACCTCGACCGAGACGCAGTTGCGCCTCGCCGGCGCGCTGCTGCGCGATCACCCGACCTGCCTGATGCAGACCCATCTCTCCGAGAGCGCCCGCGAGATCGAGACCGTCCGGGCGCTGTTCCCGAGAGCCGCGAACTACACCGACGTCTACGATCGCTTCGGCCTCCTCGGGCCGCGCTCGCTTTTCGGCCACGCCATCCATCTCGACGAGGACGAGTGCCGGCGCCTGTCGGAAACCGGCTCGGTGGCGGTGCACTGCCCGACCTCCAACTGCTTCCTCGGCTCGGGCCTCTTCGACATCGCCCGCCTCGGCGATCCCGATCGCCCGGTGCGACTGGCGCTCGCCACCGACATCGGCGGCGGCACCTCGTGGTCGATGCTCGCCACCCAGGGCCGCGCCATCGAGGTCGCCCGTCTGGTCGGTACCGAGCTCGATGCGACCCGCGCCTTCTATCTCGCCACCCTCGGCAATGCCCGCGCCCTCGGCCTCGAGGCCGAGATCGGCGCGCTCGAGCTCGGCCGCTTCGCCGACATGGTGGTGATCGACCCCCGCGCCACGCCGGTGCTCGCCGCCCGCGACGACCTCAGCGAAGGCCTCGAGGATCTCCTCTTCGCCCTCGCCATCCTCGGCGACGACCGCGCCGTCCGCTCCACCTGGATCGCCGGCCGCCTCGCCCACGAAAATCCCACGTCCACAGGAACCGCCCGATGACTTCGCTCACCGACCGCATCTCGTCTCTCGTCGACGCCCGTTTCGACGAGGAGGTCGCCTTTCTGGCCGAACTGGTGAAGGTGCCGTCCGACAACCCGCCGGGCGATTGCGCGCCGCACGCCGAGGTGACCGCGAGCCTGCTCGAGAAGCTCGGCTTCACCGTGTCGCGCCATCCGGTGCCCGAGGCCGTGGTGAAGGCGGCCGGAATGAAGACCGCCACCAACATCGTCGCCCGCCGCACCTATGGTACCGGCGGCCCGGTGATCGCCCTCAACATCCACGGCGACGTGGTGCCGCCCGGCGAAGGCTGGACCGCCGACCCCTACGGCGCCGAGATCCGCGACGGCTGGATGTACGGCCGCGGCGTCGCCGTGTCGAAGTCGGACTTCGCCAGCTACGCCTTCGCCGTCCTGGCGCTGGAGAAGGCCGGCGTGGCGCTGAACGGTACGATCGAGCTGCACGGCACCTGGGACGAGGAAGCCGGCGGCGAGATCGGCCCGAAGTGGCTCCTCGACGAGGGGATCGTCAAGCCGGATCTGGCGATCGCCGCCGGCTTCTCCTACGCCGTGGTCGACGCTCACAACGGCTGCCTCCACCTCGAGATCACCGTCGAGGGCCGCTCGGCCCATGCCGCCATGCCCTTCACCGGCGTCGATGCGCTGGAAGCGGCGACCGGCGTCCTGAATGCGCTCTACGCCTTCCGCAAGTCGCTCGCCGCGACGGTGTCGGCGACCCCCGGCATCGGCTCGCCGCAGCTCACCGTCGGTCTCATCTCCGGCGGCATCAACACCAACGTCGTCCCCGACAAGGTGACCATGCGCCTCGACCGCCGCATGATCCCGGAGGAGAACCCGGAGGCCGTCGAGGCCGAGCTGCGCGGTGTCGTCGAGGGCGCCATGCGCGCCTATCCGGCGGCGCGCGTGAGCGTGAAGCGCATCCTCCTCGCCCGCCCGCTGACCCCGCTCGCCGGCTCCGAGAAGCTCTCCGGGGCGCTCTGCCGCCGCGCGACCGAGGTCTTCGGCGTCCCCGTCGGGGTGAACGGCGTGCCGCTCTACACCGACGCCCGCCACTACAGCGACGCCGGCATCCCCATCGTCCTCTACGGCGCCGGCCCGCGCACCATCACCGAGGCCAACGCCCACCGCGCCGACGAACGCCTCCCCCTCGACGACCTGAGGAAGGCCACCAAGGTGATGGCCCTGGCGCTGGCCGATCTCCTGGGGTGAGGCGGGACGGGCCGTCGGGTGGGACGCCGTAGGGTGGAAAGAGCGCAGCGAATTCCACCGGCAGCGCTTGCGAGGAAGCGAGCGGAGCCCTCCAGCGACCGCACATGGTGCAATTCGCTTCGCTCTTTGCCCCCTACGATCTGCGACCCGACGGTGTCCGGTCCGGAAACGCGAAGGCCGGAGAGGTCACCCTCTCCGGCCTTTCTCATGTCGCTTCGGGTCGAAGCCTCTCACTCCGCCTTCGGCCCCACCGTGACCACGGTCATCGGCTGCGACAGCAGGCGCTTGGCGACGCGGCGGATGTCGTCGATGGTCACCTTCTCGATCAGCGAATTGCGCTTGTCGATGTAGTCGATGCCGAGGTCGTCGACCTGGATGGCGAGGAGCGACCCGGCGATCTTGTCGGACGTGTCGAAGCGCAGCGGATAGGAGCCGATCAGATAGGCCTTGGCCGCCGCCAGTTCCTTGTCGGTCGGTCCGGTGTCGCGCATCCGGGTGATCGCGGCACGGATCAGGGCGAGGCTCTCCTCGACCTTGTCGGCGCGCGTGCCGACCGCCCCGACGAAGAGCCCGGCGTGCATCATCGGCGAGAGCCCGGTGGAGACCGAATAGGCCAGGCCGTTCTTCTCGCGCACGTCCGCGTAGAGCCAGGACGAGAACGAGCCGCCGCCGAGGATGTGGTTCATCACATAGGCCGGCACGAAGTCGGGGTCGGCCCGCTTCAGGCCCGGTCCGCCGAAGCGGACCACCGCCTGCGGGATCGGCGCAGCGGCCGAGACCGTGCCGCCGGCGATCGGCGTCACCTCGGCGACCGGCGCCAGCGCCCCTTCCGCCGGCAGGCGGCCGAAGACCTTGTCGAGCAGCGGCGCCAGCGTCGCCGCGTCGATGTCGCCGACCACCGCGATCTTCAGGCCCTTGCGGGTGAAGATCTTCGACTTCATCTCCTTGATGTCGGCGATCGTCACCTTGGCGATGCTCGCTTCGGTGCCGTCGGAGGGCCGGCCGTAGGGATGGTCGGGGAATACCGTCTTGGAGAACAGCCGCCCGGCGATCGTCTCCGGGTCCTTCTCGGCGCGGCGGCGCGCCGCGATCGACTGCGCCCGCATCCGTTCGACCGCTTCGGCGTCGAAGCGCGGCGCGTTGAGCGCCAGCGTCAGGAGATCGAAGGCGGCGTCGCGGTTCTCGCTCAGCGTCTTCATCTCGCCTTCGAAGCGGTCGCGCCCGTCGTGGAAGCTCACCTGCACCGAGAGATCTTCGAGCTTGGCCTGGAACTGCTCGGAGGTGAGGTCGCCGGCGCCCTCGTCGAGCAGCGTCGACAGGAGGTCGGTCGCCCCTTCCTTGCCCACCGGATCCTGGGTCGAGCCGCCGAGGAAGGCGAAGTCGACGGCGATCAGCGGCACCGCGTGCTCTTCCACCAGCCAGGCTTCGATGCCCGACGGGCTCGTCACCTTCTGGATCTGCGTCGCCGCGGCGGGCGTGACGGCGAGGAGTGCGACGGCGCCGACGGCGAACCCGACGTGGCGCAGGCTGACGAAGACGCGACGCGCCGAGCGAACCAGGGCTTCGGAGGAAGCGATGATCATGAGCTGAACCTCTCGGGACGTCAGAAACGGGACGCGGGCGGCAGCGCCGGCATCGGCGCGTCTTCGAACATGCGGATGTGGCCGGACGAGCCGTAGTCGGCCGGCGGCATCGGCCGCTTGCCCGTCGCCTTGCCGGTCGACGGTGCCGAGCGGAGAAGCCCGGTGGCGGCGCGGTCGCTGGTCAGCCACTTGGCGGCGACGGCCTTGACCTCCTCGCCGCCGACCTTGCGGATGCGGGTCGGCAGGGTGCGGACCTCGTCGATCGTCCCGCCGGTCGCCAGGGTCTGTCCGTAGATGCGCGCCAGGGTCGACTGACTGTCCTGGGCGCGGATCGAATCCGCCGCCACCTTCTTGGCGGCGCGCTCGACCTCTTCGGGCTTCGGTCCGCTGCTCGCCAGTTCGGCGACGACCTCGTCGATCGCCTTGCCGAGATCCTCGAGGCTCACGCCGTCGCGCGGCGTGGCGTAGATCATGATCGTGCCGTCGTCGAGCGAGCCCGAGCGGTAGTAGGCGCCGGCGGAGGCGGCGATCCCCCGGTCGGCGACGAGCTTGCGATAGAGCCGGCTGTTGGAGCCGCCGCCGAGCACGTCGGCGAGCACGGTCAGCGCCTCGCTCTCGCCCGGCGCGGCGGTGCGCTCGGACGGCACCTCGTAGACCCGCCGCCAGGTCGGCTGCGCCACCCGCTCGTCGGCGAGCGAGACGAGGCGCACCACCCCGGCGATGTCGGGATCCCGCGGCCGCTTACGCTGGCCCGGCTCGGCGCGACGCGGCACCCGGCCGTAGGTGTCGAGGGCGAGGTCGCGCACCGCCTTCTCCTCGACGTCGCCGGCGACGACGAGGATGGCGTTGTTCGGCGTGTAGAAGCGATCGTAGTAGGCGAAGGCGTCGGCGACCGACAGCTTCTCCACCTCGTGCTTCCAGCCGATCACCGGGATCCGGTAGGGATGGTTGCGGTGGAGCGCCGCCTCCAGCGCCTCGGAGAGCTGGGCGGAGGGGTCGTTGTCGGTGCGCATCGAGCGCTCCTCGAGCACCACCTTCAGCTCCGGTTCCGCCACCTTCGGGTCGAAGGCCAGATTCTGCATCCGGTCGGCCTCGAGCGCCATCATCTTCGGCAGATGCTCTTTCGCCACCCGCTGGTAGTAGGCGGTGTAGTCGTAGGAGGTGAAGGCGTTCTCCTGGCCGCCGATCTCTGCCACCTTCTTGGAGAAGGCGCCGTCCGGATTGGCCTTGGTGCCCTTGAACATCAGGTGTTCGAGGTAGTGGGCGATACCCGACTTGCCCGGCGGTTCGTCGGCCGAGCCGGCCTTGTACCAGATCATGTGGGTGACGACCGGCGCTCGGTGATCGGGGACGACCACCACCGAGAGCCCGTTGGGCAGGGTGAAGCTCGTGACCTTGGCGCCGACGGCCGGGGCAGGGGTCGCGGCCGGCGTGGCGACCGGGGCCGGGGCGGGCGCCGGCGTCTGAGCTGCGGTGGGCAGCGCGCCGGCGAGGAAGAGAGCGAGGCAACCGACGGCGCCGATGGGAGCGACGCTCGGTGTGCGGCGACGCGGCGGCGTGGAGACGGCGGATCGACGGTGCAACTGCTCACCCTCCCGGAGCGACGATGATGGGGGACCGGCCGGAACGCGCCGGAGCGAATCCCGCCGTCGCCGAGAAGACCGGCGACGCCGAATCGACGGGGAGCCCTCATGACCCCGTCACGAGAGTTCCTGTCCGATGGATATGGCGAAATTCCGTCCGCCGCCAAGAGGCTACGTGACGGCGTGTCGCGCTCAGAGCGGCCACCAGCTCGGCTTCCACGAGGATTTCTCCTCCGGAGCGGCGACCGGTGCGTTGGGCGAGGGCTTGCGATAGGCGTCCGGCGGCTCGATCAGCGTGCGCCGGTTGCCCGGGTTCTCCGCCCGCTTGATCGCCTCGGCGTTGACCTGCGCCTGACCGGCCATCTGCTCCGGCGACAGGCGACGGCCCGGATTGTCGTCGTAGATGCGCCGCTGGCCGGCGCCGGGGATGGCGTAGCGCGACAGCTCGTCCGGCGTCATCACCCGCCCGCTCTTCGACGGATCGACGTCCTTCTCGAGCGCCGCCTTGCGGTTCTCTTCGGCGACGTCCTCCGGATTGCGCGGGAAGCTCGACGGCGTCGCCGCGTCCGCATCGGTCGGTTCGCGCAGGTCGCGCTTCGGCGGCACCACCAGCGGCGCCCGCGGCCGGAATTCGATCGGCCGCTCGTGCGGATCGATGGCGCCGAGGCCGGTCATCACCGCCTTGATGGCGTTGGTGTCGACGGCGCCGGTGTCGGAACCCTCCTCGACGAAACCATCGGTCGAACTGGCGCAGCCGGAGAGAAGGGCGGCGAGGAGCAGGACCGCGGTGGCGCTCGGCGCCGTCTTGGAGAACTTCGTCGTCACGGAGGTGGCACTCCCGGCCGGTTCGGAGGAGGTCGTCGTCGACCGGCGCTCACGATACGAACAGATCTTCGGCGGCCGAACTCGATCCGGCCACCGTACGCGCCTCAGGAAGACCCGGACTTTGTGGCATCCTTGGGACCAGAGACGAGGGAGTCATACAGGAGCCCGGCCACACCGACAACGATCCAGACGTCGGCGAGGTTGAACACGTACCACGAGCGCGACCGGTCCGGCAGGAACAGGTGGGCGAAGTCGACCACCGCGCCCCACCACGCCCGGTCGATGGCGTTGCCGACCGCCCCGCCGACGACGAGGCCGAGCGACACCGCCAGGAGCCGGCTCTCGGCCTTCGCCATCCACACCGTCAGCGCCACCGAGGC
This sequence comes from uncultured Alphaproteobacteria bacterium, assembly GCA_937873675.1. GTDB lineage: Bacteria > Pseudomonadota > Alphaproteobacteria > Rhizobiales > Ancalomicrobiaceae > CALBKH01. Next base: position 19,194 of record CALMYM010000453.1, read on the forward strand.
GACGACCGAGAAGGCGAAGAGGGCCCAGCGACCGAGGTCGCCGTCCGCCTGGAAGAAGCCGTAGGAGATGCCGTAGTTCCAGATCAGCCGCAGTTCGGCGAAGGGCGCGAGCGGAATCGGCCCGGTCTCGGCGAGCCGAACCCCGAGGAGCAGCCACAGCTTGGTGGCCTGATCGAGGATCAGTCCGAGGACCGCGACGATCAGGCCGAGCCGGAAGGGCGAGAGCCCGTTCATGCGGCGCCGCCTCGCGCCTTCCATTCGCGCAGCGCCCGGGCGTCGCGCGCCGAGACGTCGGGGAACTCGGGATCCGAGCCGACGTCCGCCACGATCCGCCACGAGCGGGCGCACTTCGGCCCGTCCGCCTTCTTCGGCACGACCGCCACGCCGGCGACGTCGTAGAGGCGGAACGCCTCTTCCGGCGCCTCCTCGCTCGTCACCACGATGCCCGAGGTGATCGCCACTTCGGCGAGATCGACGCCGTCGAGCGCTTCGACGAGGCCGACGTCGGCGATGTGGACGATCGGCGCGGCTTCGAGGCTCGAGCCGATGCGCTTGGCTGCGCGTTCGAGCTCCAGCGCGCCGGTGACGACACGACGGACGTCGCGCACCTTGGCCCACTTCGCCGCCAGCGCCTCGTCCTTCCACGCCCCCGGCAGCTCGGGGAAGAGCTCCAGGTGGATCGAGCCGGTGCCCGGGTGGGCATGGCCCCAGGCCTCTTCCATGGTGAAGGGCAGCATCGGCGCCAGCCACTTGGCGAGCGCGTCGAAGAGCTGCGCCACGACGGCGAGCGCCGCCCGCCGCTTCACCGAGGAGTGCGGCTCGCAGTAGAGCGCATCCTTGCGGACGTCGAAGTAGAAGGCCGAGAGGTCGACGACCATGAAGTTCATGATCGCGCCGACGACGCGCTTGAAGTCGTACTCCGCGTAGCCGGCCTTCACCGTCTCGCCGACCTCGAACAGGCGATGCAGCATCAGCCGCTCGAGTTCCGGCATCTCGGTGAGATCGGGATCGAGCGCCGCGTCGTGATGGGCGAGCGTGCCGAGCATCCAGCGCAGGGTGTTCCTGAGCTTGCGATAGGCCTCGACGTTGGTCTTGAGGATCTCGTTGCCGATGCGCAGGTCGTCGGCATAGTCCGAGGTCATCACCCACAGACGCAGGATGTCGGCGCCCGACTGGGCGATCACCTCCTGCGGGGAGACGATGTTGCCGAGCGACTTCGACATCTTGCGGCCGTCCTCGGCCATGACGAAGCCGTGGGTGAGCACGCTGTCGTAGGGCGCCCGCCCGTTGGTGCCGCAGCTCTCGAGCAGCGAGGAATGGAACCAGCCGCGATGCTGGTCCGAGCCCTCGAGATACATGTCGGCCGGCCACTTCAGGTCGGGACGCTTCTTCAGGCAGAAGGCGTGGGTCGAGCCACTGTCGAACCAGACGTCGAGGATGTCGGTGACCTGCTCCCACTCGGCCGGATCGGCGACGAGACCGGCGAGGAAGCGCTCGCGCGCCCCGTCCTCGTACCAGGCGTCGGCGCCGTGCTCGACGAAGGCGTCGTGGACGCGCTTCATCAGCTCGTCGTTGGCCGTGAACGTCGGCCCCGGCGCCAGCTCGTGGGTCTTCGAATGGCGGAACACCGCGATCGGCACGCCCCAGGCGCGCTGGCGCGACACCACCCAGTCCGGCCGGTTGGCGATCATGCCGTTGAGGCGGTTCTGCCCGGCCGGCGGATAGAAGGTGGTCTCCTCGATCGCCTTGAGCGCCCGAGCGCGCAGCGTGTCGGGCTGGTTGGCGCCGCTCACGCCCGCCGCGCTCGACCCGTCGTGGATCTCGCGGTCCATGTGGATGAACCACTGCGGCGTGTTGCGGAAGATCACCGGCTTCTTGGAGCGCCAGGAGTGCGGATACTGGTGCTTGAGCCGGCCGCGGCCGATCAGCGCGTTCGCCTCCACCAGCGCGGCGATGACGCGGGCGTTGGCGTCGCCCTTCTCGCCCTTGTCGTCGATGACGCGGGCGCCCTCGAAGCCCGGCGCGTCCTCGGTGTAGAAGCCGGCGTCGTCGACGGGGAAGGGGATCTCGGTCGGGATGCCGCGCAGCTCGAGTTCGCGGGCGTGAGAAGTCCAGGCCTCGAAGTCCTCGCGGCCGTGGGAGGGCGCGGTGTGGACGAAGCCGGTGCCCGAGTCGTCGGTGACGTGGTCGCCGTCGAGCATCGGCACGACGAAGCCGTAGCCGAGGCCGGCGAGCGGATGAGCGAGAGAGAGATTTCCTAGTTCTTCCCCGGTGAGGGGCGTCACCTTCTCGAAGGATTCGACCTTGGCAGCCTTCATCACCTCCTCGGCGAGCTTGTCGGCGAGGATCAGGAGGTCGCCCGGCTTGGCCCAGTTGTCCGCCGGTGCGGCCGTGACCCGGTAGAGGCCGTAGGCGATACGGCTGGAGAAGGCGACGGCGCGGTTGCCTGGGATCGTCCACGGCGTGGTCGTCCAGATGACCACGGAGGCGTTCTCGATGTTTCGCAACCGTTCAGTGTCACTCGCGGCAAGGTCGACAGCCATTTGCCTAACGGCGTCGTCTACTCCGCGCAGCTTTAGAATGCCAAGCGCCCTTTTCACCGGGAACTTCACGAAGATCGTATCCGAGGTGTGGTCCTGATACTCGACCTCGGCCTCGGCCAGCGCGGTGCGCTCGACCACCGACCACATCACCGGCTTGGAGCCGCGATAGAGCTGGCCGGTGAGCGCGAACTTCTGGATCTCGTTGGCGATCACCGCCTCGGCCTCGTAGGCCATGGTGAGGTAGGGCTCTTCGAAGTCGCCGATCACGCCGAGGCGCTGGAACTCGGCCGACTGCACGCCCACCCAATGCTCGGCGAAGGCGCGGCATTCGGCGCGGAACTCGGTCTTCGGCACCTCGTCCTTGTTCTTGCCCGCGGCGCGATACTTCTCCTCGATCTTCCACTCGATCGGCAGGCCGTGGCAGTCCCAGCCCGGAACGTAGTTCGAGTCGAACCCTTCCATCTGCTTCTGGCGGGTGATCACGTCCTTGAGGATCTTGTTCAGCGCGTGGCCGATGTGCAGGTGGCCGTTGGCGTAGGGAGGGCCGTCGTGCAGGACGAACTTCGGCCGTCCCGCGGCCTTGGTGCGCTGGGCGCGATAGAGGTCGTCCTTCTCCCACTTGGCCAGGATCTCCGGCTCGCGCTGCGGCAGGCCGGCGCGCATCGGGAAATCGGTCTTGGGGAGATACAGGGTCTTCGAATAGTCGACGGGCTCGGCGGTCATTTCGGTATCCAACGTCGGAAGAATTCGGAAGGCGGGCGGCTCGGCGGCCGCCGCTCGCTCGGTTCGCTCGAACCCGGTGGGAGCTTGTCCCACGGGCGAGCGCGAGGTTCCCGGATCCGGCGTGCGGCCCTCAGGCGCGCCCGCTCGGAGCCGGGCCGATAATTCGCGTCGCCGAGGCGCGCGGGGCGAGGAAGCTCGCCCGATCGGTCCACCGAGATTTCATGGGCGCGTTTCTAACAGGAGACGCCGAGAACCGGAAGGGGCGCGAGATGTGGCCTTGCGTCGAAACCCGCACCTTGCGATCCGCCGCTCGCGGCACGACATGTTCTTCCAGAGGGGCTCGATCCGAAACCGTAGCAGGATGGAGGATCAGACCGTGACCACACCCGAACTCACCGAGAAACTGGCCGATCTCGCCGGCCGCATCGAGGCCCGGATGACGGACCTGCGCGAGCGCGGCGAATTCTCCGACGTCCACGCCGCCGCCTTCGCCGACATTCGCGCCGAGCGGGCGGCCCTCGAAGAGCGGATGGAAGAGGCCGTCGCCGCCGGCGAAACCGGCCGCGCCACGCTCATCGAGCTGCGTCGCGACGTCGACGCCCTGGTCGACGGCTTCGAAGAGGCGGTCTTCGCCATCGATGCCCGCGGCGAGCGCGCCCGCAACGCCTGAGCTCGTCGCATCGTTCCCCCGGGGACGCATCGCCCGTCACTCGAGCGGCGGCACCTCGCGCGAGCGGCCGTGCAGCCGCTCGCGATGGACGATGTAGAGGCCCGAGGCGACGATGACGGCGATGCCGCCCCAGGTCGGCCCTTCCGGGAAATCGCCGAACATCAGGAAGCCGAGGATCGTCGCCGAGACGATCTCGAGATAGCCGAAGGGCGCCAGCACAGCGGCGGGTGCCAGTTCGAAGGCACGCACGATCATCCCGTGGGTGACGAACGAGAGCACGCCGATGCCGAGGAACCACACCCAGGAGAGGCCCGAGGGCATCACCACCGGCTGAGCCAGGACCCCGGTGAACGCCGCCGCCGCGAGGACGATACCGAGTGCCACCGAGCCCACCAGCCCGGTGACGAACTGCACCGCCACCAGACTGCCCGCCCCGGCGAGCCGCCGCGTCATCACGTGATAGCCGGCGAAGGTGCAGGCCGAGCCGAGCGGCAGCAGCGCCGCCGCGCCGAACTGCTCGAAGCTCGGGCGGATGATCATCAACGTGCCGAGGAAGCCGACCGCGCAGGCCGCCCAGCGCCGCGGGCCGACGGTCTCGCCGAGCAGGATCGGCGACACCGCGGTCAGGATCATCGGTTCGGCGAAGGCGATGGCGAGCGCGTCGGTGAGCGGCATCGTCGCCAGCGCCGTGAAGAACATCATCGAGGTGGCGGCGAGGAGCAGCGAGCGCACCACGTGGCCGCCGAGCCGCGGCGGGATCAGCCGGCGCCCTTCGCCGAGCACCACGCCGACCACCACCGCCGCCAGGAGCTGACCGACGAAACGCCCGAAGGCGACCTCGAGCCCCGACATCTCCGCGGTCAGCAGTTTCGCCAGCGCGTCCATCGACGGCACGATCAGCATGGCGGTGGTCATGATGCCGATGCCGCGGACGATGGTCTGGGAACGCGCTTTCGGGTCGAGCGGGATCTCGCTCATGGCCGAAGCTCGGCCAGCGCCCGGTCGAGGGCCGTGCCCGGCCCGATCGCCGAGAGCACGGCGCGCGCCTCCTCGCAGTCGAGCTTCATCTGCGCGATCAGCCCGTCGAGCGAGGCGAACTTCGCCTCGGGGCGCAGATAGGAGACGAAGGTCACGTCGGCGGTCTTGCCGTAGAGATCGCCGGTGAAGTCGAGGACATGGGTCTCGAGCACCGGTGCGCCGTCGTCGAACTGCGGCCGCCGGCCCCAGTTGGCGGCACCGAGCCGGGCCACCCCGTCGATGGTGAAGATCACCGCATAGACGCCGTGCTTCAGGCGGCAGTCGTCGGAGAGCCGCATGTTGGCGGTCGGGAAGCCGAGATCGCGGCCGCGCCGGTCGCCGCCGACGATCGTGCCCTCGACGAACCAGCGATAGCCGAGAAGCCCGGCGGCCTCGGCCAGATCGCCCGCCTCCAGCGCCGTGCGGATGCGGCTCGACGACACCAGCGCTCCGTCCTCGGCGGTGTGCGGCTCGACCACGTCGACGCCGAAGCCGTGACGCGCTCCCGCCGCCGCCAGGAAGGCCGGCGACCCGGATCGTCCCTTGCCGAAATGGAAATCCCAGCCGACCGTGGCGTTGGCGAGGCCGAGCCCGTCGACCAGCACCCGGGCGACGAAATCGTCGGCCGCCAGCGCCGCCAACTCGCCGTCGAAGGGCGCCACCACCAGCCCGTCGAGACCGAGGGCGGCGGCGAGCCGCGCCTTGGCGGCCGGCGGGGTCAGCCGGAACACCGGCTTGTCGGGCGCGAAGAAGGAGCGCGGATGCGGCTCGAAGGTCAGCGCCAGCGCCGGCCGTCCCGCAGCGCGCGCCCGATCGAGCGTCGCCTCGAGCACCGCCTGATGGCCGCGATGCATGCCGTCGAAATTGCCGATCGCCACATGGGCGCCGCGCAACGACGCCGGCAGGCCGTCGCCGAAGGCGATCGACCGGAACGGCTGAGAGCGCGGCGATGTCGGATCGGACATGGAGCGGGTTCGTGGGATCGACGCATCGGGGGCGCGGCACCGGAGGCATCGCGCGAAACGAGCCGCGACCCTGCCCGAGCCGGGGCCGGACGGTCAAGCCCGCCCGGTGCAGCTCTCCTCTGCCCGCGCCGTCGCGGGATCGGCATCTTGCGATCGCCGGTTCAGGATCGTCGCGGCAGGATCACCGGTGCGGCGACCCACATCCGCGACCCCACCGACGGCGGCGTCGCGGCGGAGCCGTCGAGATCAGGCGGCGGCCTCTTCCTTCGGCCGCGGCGGGACCATGACGATCGCCTGACCGTCGAGGACGACGGTGTCGCCGACGTGCGCCTCGCAGTGCAGCGTGCAGCGCCGCCCCTTCTCCGCCAGGTCGATCACCTCGACGCTGACCACCACGGTCTCGCCGATCTTCACCGGCGCCCTGAAGTGGAGCGTCTGCGACAGATAGACGGCGCCCGGACCCGGCAGGCGGGTGCCGAGGATCGCCGAGATCAGCGAGGCGGTGTAGAGGCCGTGGGCGATGCGCTGGCCGAAGCGGGTCTTCGATGCGTAGACGTCGCACAGATGGATGGGATTGTCGTCCCCCGACAGCTGCGCGAATCCGATCACGTCGGAATCCTCGACCGTTCGCGTCAGGCTCTCTTTCATCCCGACGGAAAGATCTTCGAAGAAGTAGGACTTGAGTACCGGTGCCGACATGTGGGACCTCACCAGACGAAAACGTTCGTCTCGACGTTGGGGGGTATTTTACACGAGCCCTCGCCCGAGACCAGAGAGCCTCAATACGGACCGGGGCGAAAGTATGAATCGCGGAGTAACCACGACGACTCCAATTCGATGACTCTTTGACGAGATTTGCGCCATTAACCGAATGTTGGATTCTCCGCGGTAGATTGTCCCATGGGCTCGGGGAGAGGCGGAGATCGGAGGACGATCCGAAGCCGACCCCGGAATGAACACCAAGGAAGCGACTCGACAGGGGACGTCGCAGCCCGTTTCGGAGTACGAACTCATGGCGCTGGATCTTACGATGCCGGTTCTCGTGGTCGACGACTACAAGACGATGATCCGCATCATCCGGAATCTCCTCAAGCAGCTCGGCTTCGACGACGTCGACGAAGCGTCGGACGGCACCGAGGCGCTCGGCAAGATGAAGGAGCGCCGCTACGGCCTCGTCATCTCCGACTGGAACATGGAGCCGATGACCGGCTACGAGCTCCTCAAGCACGTTCGAGCCGATACCGGTCTCTCCAAGACCCCGTTCATCATGGTCACGGCCGAGTCCAAGACCGAGAACGTGATCGCCGCCAAGAAGGCCGGCGTCAACAACTACATCGTCAAGCCGTTCAACGCGCAGACGCTGAAGGGCAAGATCGAGGCGGTCTTCTCCGACTGATCCGCCGCGCGACGATCGGGAGCCGGCGGCGAGTGGGGATTCCCGCCGGTTCGACACTCATCAGGGGACGAAGAACATGGCGCCGGCGAGCCCGGAGCAGCTGACGCACATCGTCGATTTCCTCCGGCGCGAGAGACGCGATCTCTCCCTGGAAGACGTGATGGTTCTCGCCGAACGTATGGCGGCGACCCTCGACGAGACGGTGGCGCGCGTCGATACGCTGCTGCACGACGAATTCAAGATGATCGTTGGCGAGATCGCCACGCTCCGGCGCGACATCGGCGGCCTGCGCCCCGACCACATGCGCTTCGAGCGGATCCCGGAAGCCGGCCGCGAGCTCGACGCCGTGGTCGAGGCGACCGAGACGGCGACCGTCGCCATCATGGAAGCGGCCGAGACCATCATGGCCGCCGACGCCTCCGATCCGGAAGCCTACAAGGCGCTGGTCGACGACAAGATGATCGTCATCTTCGAGGCCTGTTCCTTCCAGGACATCACCGGTCAGCGTATCCGCAAGGTGGTGCGCACCCTCGGCTGGATCGAGGAACGCCTCGGCCAGTTGAGCCAGCGCCTCAAGTTCGGTGAAGCCGACCCCCTCCACGTCCACGAGACCGAGGAGGAGCGCCGCCAGCGCGAGCTCATCCTCCACGGGCCGCAGATGAAGGGCGAAGGCGTCAGCCAGGATTTCGTCGACGACGTCTTCTCGATGTCCGACCAGGACGCCATCGACAAGCTCTTCGATTGATCGCGAGCGCCATGCGCGAACACGACGAAGCCGCCCGGGTCCCTCGGGCGGCTTCGTCGTTTCGACGATGATGCGGGGCCGGCTCAGCGCACGGCGGTGCCGGGGACGATGCGGATGCCGGGACGCGGCGCTTCCGCCTCCGCCGTCGTGGCGGCGGCCGGGCGAGGTCTCGCCACCGGGCGCGGGACGGGCGCCGGGGGCTGACCCGCCGGACGCGCCGCGGGGGTCCGCGCTTCGCTCGACGCCGGCTTCGGCGACCGGGGGCGCCGCGACCTGAGGCGCCGGCGTCGCCGCCGCGGCGCGCGTCTCGGGCGAGACCTTGAGCACGTCGGCGCGCACCGGACGCGGCGGCGCGAACAGGAAGCCCTGACCGTAGCGCACGCCGAAATCGAGCACGTCGACGACGTCGGCCTCGCGTTCGACGTGATCGGCGATCAGTTCCATGCCGAAGCGCTGGAAATAGTCGGCGAGGTCGGCCGGGTGGATGTCGGTGCCGAGATCGCCGGAGCGGCCGAGCAGCCGATCGGTGGTGATCTTCACATAGCGGAAGCCGAGGTCGGCGAGGTTCTGGAAGCTGATCTTCAGATCGGCGACCTGATCGATCGAGAAGCGGAAGCCGAGCCCGCGCAGGAGTCGCAGCCCCTCCGTCTCGATCGGCCCGATGTTGCGCACCGAGGCGTGCGGGAACTCGAGCACCAACATGTCGCGCAGATCGCGATTGGCCTCGAGCTGGCGGACGAAGTCCTCGAAGAAGGCGCTGTCGCCGAGGCTCGCCGGCGACAGGTTGAGGAAGATCCCGACCTCCTTCGAGCGCGTCGCCAGACGGCGCAGGATCTGCACCGTCTTCATCAGGATCTGCTGGTCGATCACCGTGACGTAGCCGTGCGACTCGGCGATCGGGATGTAGTCGGAGGGATGGATCGTCTCCCCGTCCTCGCTCCGCAGCCGCGTCAGGCACTCGTAGAAGCGCACCTTGCGCTGCGGCAGGGTGACGATCGGCTGGAGATGCAGGTCGATCCGTTCGGCGTCGATCGCCTCGCGCACCACCGCCAGGAAGCCGTCGGCACCGAGATGGGCGAAGCGATCCGGCACCAGCGGCGACACACCCTCCGGCCGCGGTTCGATCGCGCCGCGTCGCGCCTGGGCCGCCTCGGCACCGCGGGAGGCCGGCGTCCGGCTCTCCGCCACCGCGATCTCGAGATCCGCGACCGTCTCGATCACCTGGCGGGTGAGCGTACCGATCACCTCGACCTCGGCGACGATCTGCTCGAACTCGTCGCGATGACGCCGGGCGCCGCCGTCCTCGACCGCGCCGAGCCGCCGTTCGATCGCGGTGATGTCGCCTTCGATCTCGGTCATGCGGCGCGCCAGCGCCGAAAAGCGCGCTTCGGTCTCGCGCCGGCCACGGCGCCGCAGCCCGTCGAGGCGCAGCAGCACCAGCACCGAGAGCACCACCACCGCCATCGCCACGGCGCTGCCGGTCGCGACGTCGAAGCGATAATGCGCGATCACGCCGACCGACGCGGCGACGATCGGGATGCAGATCGCGATGAACAGGTCGGCGAGGCGGCGCATGGAACGGACCGGTGAGGGCACACACGTCCGGCTCGTCGGCCGGCCGCGAAGCGGATCGCCGCCACCATGCCTGATTCACGCCGTCGAGGCCAAGCGATCGCCGGCCGCGGCGACGCGGACGGCGGAGGTTTTCCACGAAGACCGGCCGCACCGATCGCGCAGAGGTGATCGCCGCGCCGCGCCGCCGCCTTGACCACGCCCCGGGCACCTCCCCAAATGCGCCGAAAGAGCGCCGGTTCGCGCCGGTCCAGCCGAGGAAGAGGATTTCGCGATGATCACCCTGAACGTCGAAGGCATGACCTGCATGGGCTGCGTCGCCAGCGTCGAGGGCGCGCTGAAGAAGGCCGACCCGTCGGCGAAGGTCGCCGTCGACCTGCCCTCCGGCCGCGTCGACGTCGACGGCGCGCTGAGCTTCGAGGCGGCCAAGGACGTCATCGAGGCGACCGGATTCGACGTGAAGGGCTGACGCCTCCGCGCCCGTCCCGGGCGGCGGAGCGCGCCGTTTCGCCCGCCCGGACGTGCCGCCGGGACGGCCGACGTTCCCCCTCGTCACGTGGCCGTTGCATCGGGCGCGGAAGAGTGCCAGAAGGCAGCGCCTTTTCCGCCGGATTCCGCCCCCGATGAGCTTCTTTCGCGTCTATCTCCGCGCCCTCGGCCTCGTCGGGCCGGACAAGGGTCTCGCCCTCGGCCTCGCCTTCTCCGGCGTCGTCCTCGCCTTCCTCGGCTTCGCCGAGCCGATCCTCTTCGGCAAGGTGGTCGATGCGCTGACCAACGACCGCCCGGCGATGGGCATCGTCGGGGTGTGGGCCGGCCTCGGCTTCCTCGGCATCGCCGCCGGCATCTTCGTCGCGCTCCACGCCGACCGCCTCGCCCACCGCCGCCGGCT
>CALMYM010000454.1 GCA_937873675.1 uncultured Alphaproteobacteria bacterium
AGGAACCGCCGGAGCATGTGAAGTTCATCTTCGCCACCACCGAGATCCGCAAGGTCCCGGTGACCATCCTCTCCCGCTGCCAGCGCTTCGACCTGCGCCGCATCGACACCGACGTGTTGATCCGCCACCTCGCCCGCATCGCCCAGGCCGAGAAGGTCGAGATCGACGACGAGGCGCTGCGGCTCGTCGCCCGCGCCGCCGAAGGCTCGGGGCGTGACAGCCTGTCGCTGCTCGATCAGGCGATCGCCCACGGCGAGGGCCGCATCGAGGTGCGCGAAGTGCGCGAGATGCTCGGCCTCGCCGACCGCGCCCGCGTCATCGACCTCTTCGAGGAGGTGATGAAGGGCGACGCGGCGGCGGCGCTGGCCGAGATCCGCGCCCAGTACGACGTCGGCGCCGATCCCGCCGTGGTGATCGCCGACCTCGCCGACTTCGTCCATTTCGTCACCCGCGTGAAGCTGGTGCCGGCCGCGGCCGACGATGCGGCGGCGACCGTGGCTGTTCGCCGGCGCGGCCGCGCTTTCGCCGAGACCCTGTCGCTGCGCGTCCTGTCGCGCGCCTGGCAGATGCTGCTCAAGGGCTACGACGAGGTGAAGTCGGCGCCGAAGTCGCTCGCCGCCGCCGAAATGCTGCTCGTCCGCCTCGCCTATGCCGCCGACCTGCCGACGCCCGACGAGGCGCTGCGGATGCTGCGCGAGGGCGGTATGACGCAAGCGCCCGGCGCGCCCGCGCCGCGCGGCCCCTCCGGTGGCGGCGCCCAGGCGAGCCTCGGCGCGACCGCCCCCCGCCCGCTGCCCGCCGCCATGAGCCGGCCGGCGAGCGATCCGGTGGCGACCGCCTCCGCGCAACCGGGACCGCGCCTCGTCGCCTCGACCGAACCGCAGGCGGTGAAGCCCGTGCCGGCACCGCAGCCGAGCGTGCGCCTCACCTCGCTCCAGGACGTCGCGGCGCTCGCCGCCGAGAAGCGCGACATCCGCCTCAAGCTGGCGGTCGAAAAGCAGCTCCGCCCGGTCGGTTTCGAGACCGGCCGCATCGATGTTTCGCCGACGAAGGATGCGCCCTTCGATCTGCCGCAGGAACTCGCCCGCAAGCTCTCCGACTGGACCGGCATCCGCTGGGTGGTGGCACTGTCGCGCGACGAGGGCGGGCCGACCATCGCCGAGGAGCGCGAAGCGGCGCGTGATCGCCTCGTCACCGACGCCCGCGCCGACCCGCTGGTGGCGGCGGTGCTGAAACGCTTCCCCGGCGCCAAGATCGTCGACGTCCGCGTCCAGGCGACCGAGGGCGAGGAGACCGGCGACGCCGAAGCGGCGCCCACCGTCGACACCGAGGATCCCGGCTGGAGCCCGGACGACTGATCCGCGGCGAGCCCCCTTTTTTTCGATCAGAGACGCGAGGACGTCCCATGGACTTCATGAAGATGATGAGCAAGGCCAAGGAGATGCAGGCCAAGATGGCCGGTCTCCAGGACGAGTTGGCGACGATCGAGGTCACCGGCACCTCCGGCGGCGGCCTCGTCTCGGTCACCATCACCGGCAAAGGCGAACTCAGGAACGTCCGGATCGACCCGTCGCTCCTCAAGCCCGAAGAGGCCGAGATCGTCGAGGATCTGATCGTCGCCGCCCATCGCGACGCCCATTCCCGCGCCGAAGCGGCGATCGCCGAGAAGATGGCCGAGATGACCGGCGGCATGGGCCTGCCCAGCGGCTTCAAACTGCCGTTCTGAGACGACGCGAGAGCGAGGCGCCCCTCGTACCGAATTCACGAAATTCGGACACGTCCGAACATCCGGGCGCTACGGCCTGACCGGCCGACGCCCGTTCGGGCTCGCCTTCACTGACGAAGTTTCGAAAAGGTCGAAACTTCGTCGGTTCGGTATCACTCCTCGTCGCCGAGGAGCAGCCCGAGTTGCTCCGGTCGCCCCATCGGCACCGGTAGCCCCATGTGGCGGAAGGCGGCTTGGGTGAGCATGCGCCCGCGCGGAGTGCGCTGCACGAACCCCTGCTGGATGAGATAGGGCTCGACGATCTCCTCGATCGCGTCGCGCGGCTCGGACAGCGCCGCCGCGATCGTCTCGATGCCCACCGGCCCGCCGTTGAACGAGATGGCGATGACGTCGAGATAGCGCCGATCGAGCTGGTCGAGCCCGGCGCGGTCGACCTCGAGCCGGATCAGCGCCTTGTCCGCGATGTCGCGATCGATCGACGCCTTGCCGGCGACCACCGCGAAGTCGCGCACCCGGCGCAACAGCCGCCCGGCGATGCGCGGCGTCCCGCGCGAGCGCCGCGCGATCTCGTTCGCCCCTTCCTCGGTGATGGCGAGCCCCATCAACCGCGCGCCGCGCCGGACGATGAACTCCAACTCCTCCACCGTGTAGAAATTGAGCCGGATCGGGATGCCGAACCGGTCGCGCAACGGCGTCGTCAGGAGGCCGAGCCGCGTCGTGGCGGCCACCAACGTGAACTTGGCGAGATCGATCTTCACCGACCGCGCCGCCGGCCCCTCGCCGATGATCAGATCGAGCTGATAGTCCTCCATCGCCGGATAGAGGATCTCCTCGACCGCCGGATTGAGCCGGTGGATCTCGTCGATGAACAGGACGTCGCGGTCCTCGAGATTGGTGAGAAGTGCGGCGAGATCACCGGCCTTGGCGATCACCGGACCCGACGTCGAGCGGAAATTGACGCCCAGTTCGCGCGCCACGATCTGGGCGAGCGTCGTCTTGCCGAGCCCCGGCGGGCCGACGAACAGCACATGATCGAGCGCCTCGCGCCGGTGCTTCGCCGCCTCGATGAAGACCGAGAGGTTGTCGCGCGCCGCCGCCTGCCCGACGAAGTCGGCGAGCGCCTGCGGCCTGAGCGAGGCGTCGAAATCCTCCTCGCGCTTCTCCCCCGATACCAGTCGCCTGGGTGTGGCCATCGAATCGCCTGCCCGCCGTCGAACCTCGTCTCGACCGTTCCCTAGCATGGCCCCGCGCCGGGACGAAGCGAGAACGAAACATCGAACCCCGCCTCGGCTCGACTGTCGCGGCGGCATTTTCGCGCTAACATGCCGGTCGCTCGCGTCGTCACCGGAGAAGAGCCATGCCGAAGCCGTCGTCCATCCGACCCACCGCCCACCGGGCCGCGCTCGCCCTCGGCGTCGCGAGCCTCCTCGCTCTGCCGCTCGCCACCCCGGTCGCGGCGCAGCAGCCGGCCGAGACCTCCCCACGCCTCACCTGCACCGGCCCCTTCTCGACCGAGGCCTCCCATGCCTCGATCGTCGCCATCGTCGGCAAGGACAACGCGATCTTCGAACTGGTCGACGGCGCCGAGGGCGAGAAGGTCGCCTCCACCGTGCTCTTTCCCAAGAACGAGAAACGCCGCCTCGAACTGATGTGGGCCGACGAGAAGAAGCGGCGCGGCCTCGTCCATGTGCGCCTCTCCGACACCTCCACCTGGGTCGCCCCCGACGGATTGAAGATCGGCATGACCCTGGCCGAGGTGGAGAAGCTCAACGGCAAGCCCTTCACCCTCTCCGGCTTCGACTGGGACTACGGCGGCTACGTCACCGACTGGAAGGGCGGTGCGCTCGGCGCGGCCATCCCGGGCGGCTGCACCGTCCAGGCGCGCTTCACCGTGCCCGAGGGCGCACCGGAAGGCCCCGCCTCGAAGGTCTCCGGCGATCGCGAATTCGCCTCCACCGACAAGAACATGCGCGCCGTGAAGCCGGTCATCGGCTCGCTCTCCTTCGGCTTCCCGCAACCCTGAGCGACAAGGCGGCCCGCACCCCATGTCCCGCGCCGCCCGCCTCATCGATCTCGTCCAGTGCCTCCGTCGTCACCGCCGCCCGGTCGCCGGCGCGGTGTTGGCGGCCGAACTCGGCGTGTCGCTGAGGACCCTCTATCGCGACATCGCCACCCTCCAGGCTCAGGGCGCCCCGATCGACGGCGAAGCCGGCGTCGGCTACGTCCTGAAGCCCGGCTTCCTGTTGCCGCCGCTGATGTTCGGCGACGAGGAGATCGAGGCCCTGGCGCTCGGCGTCCGTTTCGTCGCCGAACACGGCGACCTGCGCCTCGCCCGTGCCGCCCGCGACGCCCTCGCCCGCATCGAGGCGGTCATCCCCGCCGATCTGCGCGAGCGGCTGGAGGAGGCGGGCCTGTGGATCGGCCCGAGTGCCGAACGCCCGCCCGAACCGGTCGACGCCGACCTGCTGCGCCGCGCCATCCGCGAGGAGAAGAAGCTCGCCCTCGTCTATGCCGACGCCGAGAGCCGGACGACCCGGCGCACCGTCTGGCCGATCGCCCTCGCCTTCTTCGAACGCGTCCGCATCCTCGTCGCCTGGTGCGAATTGCGTGAGGGCTTCCGCCATTTCCGCGTCGATCGGATGGTCGAGGCGGCGATGCTCGAGCAGCGCTATCCCCGCCGTCGCCGCACCCTGGTGCGCGATTGGCGGGCGGCGGAGGGTATCGGCGCGCGCGACTGATCACTACTGACGAAAAGTGTCAGTGGTGAATCGTAGAACGGGGCATCCGCAACCGGAGCCCCCGATCATGACCGACCCGAACTTCCTCCTCCTCTACGTCGCCGACATCGCCACCTCCGTCGCCTTCTGGAGCGATCTCCTCGGCCGCCCGCCGATCGAGAAATCCGACACCTTCGCCATGCTGCCGCTGCGCGACGGCGTGATGCTCGGCCTGTGGAAGGTCGACGGTGTCGAACCGGCCGCCCGCCTCACCGGTGGCGGCGCCGAGATCGCCTTCGCCGTCGCCACCCGCGACGATGTCGACAAGATTCATACCGACTGGTCGGATGGCGATCGAACGATCCTCCAGCCGCCGACCGACATGGACTTCGGCCGCACCTTCACCGCCGCCGACCCCGACGGCCACCGCCTGCGCGTCTTCTGCCCCGCCGGCTGACGGGTGGCATGACGAAACCGCGTGACGACCGCCTGCGGCGAGCCGCCGCGGCCGTCACGCGGTTTCGTCGAACCGAGATCTCGCCGGGCGATGATCGGCCACAGCTCGAACCGCGGTCGCCCCGAGGCCCCGTGGACGGGCGGGCACGACGATCGAGCCGCGGCAGCCCGGCGAGGATCCCGCCCGGGGTCCGCACCTCACCCGAGTGCCAGTTCCTTGAGACCCAGCCGGATGAGCTTCTCGGTCGGCGCGTCCTCACCCGCTTCTCGCGCCGCCGCCGCCACCGCCGCACTCGCCTGGAGCTGCGGATAGCCGAGATTGACCAGCGCCGAGACCGCGTCGGCGAGCGGCTTCGGCGCCGTCCTTTCGGCGATGCCGCCGGAAAGCCGCACCAGCGCCGGATCGACCGAAGCGAAGCTCGGCGCCTTGTCCTTCAGCTCCTGGGCGAGGCGCTCGGCGAGTTTCTTGCCGACGCCGTTGGCCCGGCACAGCGCGGTGATGTCCTTGAGCGCGATCGCCGAGGCGAGTTCGGAGGGACGGAGCGCCGAGAGGAGCGCGAGCGCCACCTTGGTGCCGACCCCCTGGACGGTGCAGAGCAGGCGGAACCATTCGCGCTCGTCGGCATCGGCGAAGCCGTAGAGCCGGATCATGTCCTCGCGCACCACCGTCTCGATGGCGAGCACCGCCGCCTCGCCCGGCGACGGCAGGTTCTGCAACGTCCGCGACGAGCAGTGGCAGACGTAGCCGACCCCGTGCACGTCGAGGATGACGTGATCGTCGCCGTATTCCTCGACGATGCCCTTGAGCTTACCGATCATCCCTCACCTACTCCCCGACGATGTGGACGGCCGCGCCGCGATGAAGGCCGTCGTCCCCGGCGAGCGAAGCGAGGGAAGGGGACCCATCGGCCTCGCGACTCGTCGAAACGGCGATGGATCCCCTTCCCTCGCCCTTCGGGCTCGCCGGGGATGACGGCCGAGTGTCTGGCGAGGCATCGACGAACAGATCGTCACGAAAGCCCTCGCCACATCGTCCCCTCCCCCCTGGAGGGGGAGGGACAGGGAGAGGGGGCGCGGCATCCGCGATGGACCGATGACGGAGCCCATCCCTCATCCTCCCGCGGTTCTCAGCGCCCGAGCGAGCGTCTGGCGATGGTGCGCGTGGCAGATGGCGATGGCGAGCGCGTCGGCGGCGTCGGCCCCCTTCCAGGTGGCGCGCGGCAACAGGAGTTTGACCATGTGCTGGATCTGCTCCTTGTCGGCGTGGCCCGCCCCGACCACCGCCTTCTTCACCGCGTTCGGCTGATACTCCGACACCGAGAGCCCCGCCTTGGCCGGCACCAGCAGCGCCACGCCGCGCGCCTGACCGAGCTTCAGCGTCGAGGTCGGATTGGTGTTGACGAAGGTGTGCTCGACCGCCGCCTCGTCGGGGGAATGCTCGGCGATCACCGCGGCGAGCCCGTCGTGCAGCTCGACCAACCGCTCGGCGAGGTCGTCCTTCGCGGTCGAGGTGACGGTGCCGCAGGCGACGAAGGACAAGCGATTGGAAACGGCCTCGATCACCCCCCAGCCGGTGCGCTGGAGGCCGGGATCGATACCGATGATTCGTACCGTCGAGGACATGGCGCGACGCTACATGTTCTCGGTTCGTTTCGTAAAGAGGTCAAACGCGGGCGAAACTTCGGGGAGTGACCCGATCGGGCGACCCGCTATGCTCCGCCGATCGAAGCCTCGCGAGTCCACCGATGATCGGTTTCAGTTCCAATTTCCGTTGGTTGCTCCTGATCGTCGGGGTCGCCGCGGCGCTCCTCTTCACCGGCTCGACCGATGCCGGCCCCGTCGTCTTCATCTTCGTCATGGCCGGCTGGGTGGTCTCGCTCTGCGTCCACGAATTCGGCCACGCCCTCGCCGCTCGGCTCGGCGGCGACCACAGCGCCACGACCGCAGCCTATCTCGATTTCGACCCGGCGCGCTACGTCGATCCGGTCGGCTCATTGGTCTGGCCGGTGCTGCTGGTCGCCATCGGCGCCTTCGGCTTTCCCGGTGGCGCCGTCTACCTGAACACCGGCGCGCTGCGCAGCGACGTCTGGCGCAGCGTGGTCTCCGCCGCCGGCCCGTTCGCCAGCCTGCTCTTCGCGCTGCTGCTCGCCCTCCCCCTGGCCTTCGGCCTCGACGAGCGCTTCGGCACGGAGACCTTCTGGACCGCCGTGGCTCTGCTCGCCGAGTTGCAGATCGTCGGCATCCTCCTGAACCTTCTGCCGCTCCCCGGCTTCGACGGCTACGGCATCCTCGAACCCCATCTCCCGATCGAGCTGCGCCGAACCCTGGAGCCGGCCCGCGCCTTCGCCACGCTGCTCGTCCTGGCGGCTCTGGTGATGGTGCCGCCGATCGGCCAGCGCTTCTTCGGCGCCGCCACGCGCATCACCGCCGCCATCGGCGTGGATCCGGGAATGTCCTGGGACGGTTGGCAGAATTTCCGCTTCTGGCGCAATCTGCGCTGAGCCGACCGCATCGGTCGCCGAAACAGAAACGGGCGCCGGAGATCCCTCTCCGACGCCCGCCCGAAACCTGCGCTCCCCGCCCCGCTCACATCGCGGCGAGCTTGGCCATCACTTCGTCGGAGATGTCGAAGTTGGTGAAGACGTTCTGCACGTCGTCGTCGTCTTCGAGCATGCCGATGAGCTTCATCAGCGTCGTCGCCTTCTCCTCGTCGACCGGCACGGTGTTCTGCGGCCGCCAGTTCGGCTTGATCGATTCCGCCGGACCGAGCGACGCTTCGAGCGCCTTCGACACTTCCGACAGGCCCTCGAAGGTGGTCAGGATGGTGTGGATCTCGTCGTCGGAGATGACGTCGTCGGCGCCCGCCTCGATCGCCGCTTCCAGAACCGCGTCGGTGGTCCCGGCCGAGGCCGGATAGACGATCTCGCCGACCCGATCGAAGGAGAAGGACACCGAGCCCGTCTCGCCCAGCGCTCCACCGAACTTGGTGAAGGCGGCGCGCACCGCACCGCCGGTGCGGTTGCGGTTGTCGGTCAGCGTCTCGACGATGACGGCGGTGCCGCCCGGGCCGTAACCCTCGTAGCGCACCATCTCGTAGGTCTCGGCGTCGGACCCCGAGGCCTTCTTGATCGCCCGCTCGATGTTGTCCTTCGGCATGTTCTCGGCGCGCGCGTTGAGGATGGCGAGCCGCAGCTTGGCGTTCATCGCCGGATCGCCGCCGCCGTCCTTGGCCGCCACGGTGATCTCGCGGGCGAGCTTGGAGAAGAGCTTGGAGCGGACTTTGTCCTGCTTGCCCTTCCGATGCATGATGTTCTTGAACTGTGAATGTCCGGCCATGGCTCTCGTCTCTCGGTCGGTCTTCCGCCCCCTTCGATCCACCGCCCGTCGGCTGCACGCTCTCCAGGACCCGTGGCCCGGCGAACATGGCGAGGACGACGCGGATCACTCCGGCGAGGGCGCCTGCGAAGTCGGAAATCGGTGGTGCTTATAGGCGTCTCCGGCGCGGAAATCCAGCCGGGAGGCCCGAACGGCCGATTCTAAGGGAAAATATGTAGATTCCGTAGAAGGCGAACGTTGCCCTTTACGCGGCGGTAATCAATTCGCATCACAGTTCGATCGAATTATTCCAACTATTGGTTTTCACAACCGATTTCGTCCGTACAGCCATCGGTCGAAGAGAGGAAGAAGAACGATGTTCGGCAGGTTCGCCAAGAAGGAAACGCCCGTGGAATCCCCGGTCGGCAGCGATGATGTGCTGGGCGTCGCCACGTTGCGCGCCATGCTCGATCAGATGCCGGTGAACGTGCTGCTCGCCGATCCGAAGAACGGCGACATCGTCTACGTCAACAAGACCAGCGTCGAAACGCTGAAGACCATCCGTCACGAACTGCCCGCCGGGGTCGACCCGGAGAAGCTGGCCGGTCGTTCGATGGACGTCTTCCACAAGAACCCGGCGCATCAGCGCCGCATCATCGCCGACCCGAAGAACCTGCCCTGGCGCGCCCGCATCAAGCTGGGCAAGGAGACGCTCGACCTGCGCGCCTCCGCCATCCACGGCAGCGGCGGCGAGTATCTCGGCACCATGGTCACGTGGTCGGTCATCACCGGTCTGACCAACGCCATCGATACCTTCGAGACTCGCGTCAAGGGCGCCATCGACACCGTCTCCGGCGCCGTCGGCTCGCTCCAGGGCCACGCCTCGAGCATGTCGCGCATCGCCGGTGAGACCGTCGCCCAGGCGAGCGCCTCGGCGAACGCCGCCCAGACCGCCACCGACGACGTCGAGAGCGTCGCCGCCGCGGTCCACGAACTCGACAGCTCCATCGCCGAGATCTCCCGCCAGGCCTCGCTCTCCGCCGAGGTCGCTCGCGGTGGCGTCATCCACGCCGGCGACGCCCGCGACAAGGTCCAGCGCCTGACCGAGGCCTCGGAGAAGATCGGCCACGTCGTCGGCCTGATCCAGGACATCGCCTCGCAGACCAACCTCCTCGCCCTCAACGCCACCATCGAGGCGGCGCGTGCCGGCGAAGCGGGACGCGGCTTCGCCGTCGTCGCGTCGGAGGTGAAGAACCTCGCCGGTCAGACCACCAAGGCGACCGAGGAGATCACCGGCCAGATCCAGACGATCCAGGCCGCCACCCGCGACGCGGTCGCCTCGATGGCCGAGATCTCGACCACCATCGACCGCATGAACGAAGTGGCGAGCGGCATCTCAGCCGCGGTCGAGGAACAGTCGGCCACCACCGCCGAGATCGCCCGGTCGGTCGCCGACGCCGCCGGCGGCACGCGCACCGTCGCCTCGACCATGGCCAGCCTGCAGGAGGAGGCGCACGAGACCGGCCGCTCCGCCGAGAGCGTCGCCTCCGCCGTCGCCTCGACCGGCCACGAGACCGAGGTCATGCGCACCGAGATCGATCACTTCATCGAGATCATCAAGAAGATCTGACGCGGGTTCCCCCTCGCGAAACCGCATCGGCCGCCTCCCCCGGAGGCGGCCGATGTCGTTTCCGGGAGCATCCAGAACGGTGTCGGCCGGTTCGTGGCACGGCCGTGCGCGATGGTTCGAGCGACTGTCTCGGCGGTCAAGCGCTTTGCCATGGGC